>NZ_HG779773.1:0-6428 GCF_000582705.2 Microbacterium sp. C448 | reverse complement strand
ATCCGTACACCACCTTGCCGGACGCCACCGGACGCGTTTGAACTGGGGCACCGAAAGCGTTGCGGGGCAGGTTTCACCCTGCCCCGCAACACCTCAGGTGCCCCACTTCGAGCCAGACTCCGGGGAAGCGGAACCGCTCCACCGAGAACGAGCGCGGCGGCGAGGCCGATCACAGCCGCCCGCGGTACACGGCGACGATTCGGCCGGGCACTGGCTGTGTCGGCGCGGGCCAGGGCCAGCACTGCCGCGCCTCACGGGTTGGGGTTGACGCTCAGATTCTCGTCGAGTTCGATCCATCCTTCGGGGGCCGAGCCAGGGGGACCGATCTGCGCCTCAAGGAGTCCGGGAGCACTCGTCCGGATCCAGTACCCCCATAGCGTGATGCCTCCGCAGCCCGTGTATCCGTCGGTGCGGTCGCGCACATCGATGACCATGCAGATCGAGCCCTCATCAACACCCCGGACGATCCAGTAATCGATGTCGTCATGCGTTCCGACGTAGCGGGAGGTCTCGGGTCGCAGATTGTCATACCCGCCGTCGAGCTTCTCGGCAGGAAGCTCGTCTTGCGCGGTCCGAGGCCGTGCATAGGCCGCGATGTCGGAGAACGGCTCGGCGTCCTCAGTCATCGAGCCGGATGGCGCCGGCGCTGGAACCGCAGGCGCGACGCTCCCCCGCCCGAGCATCCCCGACGCGAATGCTGCACCGACCGCGATACCCGCGACCACGACCACCGCAGAGACGCTGACGGCCACGCGCGCACGGCGCCGACGGATGCTGTCGGCCCGCGCCGCGCCGGCGAGCACCAGCCCGCGCATCTCGGCCTTCTCGTCCGGGCCCAGTACTGTTCGATCGTCCATGTCAGCTCTCCCACATCGGGATGATGTCGTCCCGCAACCGGGCTTTCGCCCGTGCAAGACGCGACTTCACCGTGCCGACCGGGATGCCCAGCGCGGCAGCGGTGTCCTTCTCCGGATAGCCCTCGAGAATCGTCAGCACGACGACCTCGCGCTCGCGCGTCGGCAGCCCCTGCAGCGCGCCGAGGAGTCCGGATTCGTCGGCGATGACCGGTGCCGGGACATCCTCCGCTCGCGGCGTCCGGGCGAGCAGGTTCCGATACCGGCGCGCCGATCTCTCCAGATTCCGCGCCGCGTTACTGACGGTGTTCAGCAGCCACGGCAGGGGCGACCCATCGACCAGACGCACCGAACGACGCTTGCGCCACAGTTCTGAGAACGCGATGACCACGGCATCCTTCGCATCCTCGCGGATGCTCAGAAAGCGCGAAGCGTGCCGAAATAGCCGGTCGCCGTGCGGTCGAACAGTCGGGCCAGCGCAGCCTCGTCGTCCGCGCAGACACCCGCCCAGTCGTGTCGGTCTTCGTCGCTCATACCCGGTTATGTCCGGCCGACCCGAAAAGGTTCACGGCGTCTGAAATCCAACAAAGCGTCAGACGAGGAACAACCCGTCGAGCACTCCAGGGTTGTGCGCGTGCACCAGCACCAGGAAGACGACCGCGTCGAACAACAGGTGCACCGTGACGACGTACGCCAGCGACCGGGTCTTCAGGAAGATGAAGCCCTGCAGAAGGGCGAACGGGATCGTCAGCAGCGGACCCCACGCCTGGTACCCGAGCTCCCACAGGAACGAGACGAACACGATCGCCTGCAGCCCGTTCGCGACCCACATCGGGAAATGACGACGCAGCAGCACGAAGACCGTGCAGATGAAGAAGAGCTCATCCCAGATGCCGACCGCGCCCACGCCCGCGAACAGGCGCGCGATCAGCTCGGGCGTGTTCACGACGGGCCAGTTCGTGTAGACGCCCGAGGTGATGAAGTAGAAGGGCAGGATGAGCCATCCGAGCGCCAGTACGACGACGAGCCACGTCCATTGGAACGTCGTCCACCTGCCGCCTCCGCGCCAGGGGAACCGGATCGCATAGTCCCGGTAGACGTAGCGCGAGATCAGATACGGCACGAGCACCGCGCCGCCCAGCGCGAGCGTGAAGCGCACCATCGCCCAGTTGTCGAGTTCGGCCTTCAACGGAATGACGCTGACGATGAGCATCCCGATCGCGATCAGCGACAGGTCGCGGACGAGGCTCGGCGGACGAGTAACGCCTCCAGCGGCGTGCGGGTCCGAGAGGGAATCGGATGCCTCCGCGGAACCCCGACCATCCAGGCGACCGCGCAGCAGCCAGGCGAGCAGCATCCCGAGGGCCAAAAGCGCCCAGCCGAGCCACGCGATCTGCAAGACGAAGAGGGCGGGGGCCGCGAGACAGATCACGAGCGCCGGCAGCAGCCCGATCCAGACCGTCGGACGGACGGGAGCGTTCTTATCGGTGAGCGCAGGCATCGGAACCAGTCTCTCAGACGGTGCGCGATCCCGAGTGAGCGCGCATCGGGCAGCTACGCAGAGACGCGCCGATAGGCCAGATCACGGATGGCCCGACCCGCCCGGATTCCCTTGCGCTCGAACGCGGTCATGACGCGTCCGTCGAACCTCTCGGCCCAGTCGCCGTCGAACGCGCGCTCGAAGTGCGGCGAGGCATCGAGCGCGACACGCATTCCACGCGCGTAGTCTTCCCAGTCGGTCGCCATACGCAGTATGGCCCCGGGCGCGAGGGCGCGGGCGGCGGCGTCCGCGAATTCTTCCGTCACGAGCCGGCGCTTGGTGTGCTTGTTCTTGTGCCACGGGTCGGGGAAGAACACCCACAGTTCGGCGACGGATGCCTCGGGCAGCAGAGTCGTCAGCACCTCGGGCGCGTTCGCCTCGATGACCCGGATGTTGCGAGCACCCTCGCGCTCGGCGTCGAGCATCGTGCGGGCAAGCCCCGCGCGGAACACCTCGACGGCGAGGAAGTCGGTTTCGGGATGCGCGAGCGCCGCCGCGATGATCGCATGGCCCTGCCCCGACCCGACCTCGACGATCAGGGGGGCTGTGCGCCCGTAAACGTTGGCCGGGTCCAGGCGAGCATCACGATGGACGGACGTCTCGGCGTTGCCGCGCTCAACGTCGATCAGGTAGGCGGGGGCGAGCTCGATCCAGGCGCGCTCCTGACCGTCCGACATCCGGCCGCCCCGCCGGACGAACGAAACCGGCTTGTCGCGAAAGGTGGGTTCGTCGGGTTCGGTCACACTCTCCAGGCTATCGAGCCCCGGCATCCGTCCCCCGCCGTCCTCCCACCACACCGAAACACCCCTTGTGCGGCGAAACACCCCGTGACACAGGTGGTTTCGTCGCGCGATGGGTGTTTCGGCGAGGTAGTGCCCTGCCGCGGGCGGGCGGGCGGGCTGTCGCGCAGGAGGGCGGTCGAGCAGGGGCGCGTGCGCGGCCACGGAGCCGCCGAAATCAGAGGCCCGACGTGTCAGGACGTGTCAGGACGTGTCAGGACGTGACGAAGTCGATGAGCTCTTCGACGCGGCCGAGCAGGGCGGGCTCGAGGTCGCGGTACGACGACACCGCGCCCAGCACCCGGCGCCACGCGCGAGCCAGGTCGGCGGGAGTTTCGGCCGGCCAGCCCAAGCCTCGGCAGATGCCCGTCTTCCAGTCGATCCCCCGCGGAACCTCGGGCCACGCCCGGATACCCAGTGCCTGCGGCGTGACGCACTGCCAGACGTCGACGAACGGATGCCCCACGATCAGCATGTGCGCGCCGTGCGGCCCGCGCGCCACGGCGTCGGCGATCCGCGCCTCTTTCGAGCCCGGCACGAGGTGGTCGACAAGCACCCCGTAGCGGCGCTTCGCGGACGGCGGCTCGGCGGCGAGCATCGCGTCGAGCAGGTCGACACCCTCGAGATACTCGACGACGACGCCCTCGATGCGGAGGTCATCGCCCCAGACCTTCTCAACCAGTTCGGCATCGTGCCGACCCTCGACGAGGATCCGGCTCGGCAGCGCGACCCGGGCCCGGGCGTCGGCGACCGCGAAAGAACCCGACGCCGTGCGGGCGGTCGCCGGCCGGGCGGCAGGCGCGGAGGGGGCGGGCGCACAGAGCTCGACAAGCTGACCATCCACCATGAATCCGGGCCCCAGCGGGAACAGGCGACGGCGACCATGCCTGTCTTCAAGCTCGACGTGGCCTGACTTCACGCTGGTCACCGCGCCGCACCATCCGTCCGCGGCGACCTCGATGACCATGTCGAGCTCGGCGGCGATCCGAGGCACACGACGCGCGTTCTTGTCCCGCCATCCCGCGGCGAGCACGTCCGTTCCGTACCTGTCGTCCATGTCGCCTTCCGGAGGTCTCGTGGGGCGGGCGGGCGAGCGGCACGCGCCCGCAGCATCCATCACCCGCCGCGAAACGCTACCTCGCCCCCAGCGCGCGATCGCGTGGGCTCGCCGCGAGTGCGTCCGATCGTCGTGCGGGCGGCTGGGCGCCGCTATCGGGCATGCCGGACGACGCATAGACTCGTCGGGTGGGCTGTTCCTCGGCCCTCGAAGGGGGTCGCGATGCGCGCGCGCTGGTCTCTGAACGCGCGCGCGGCTGCCCTCGGTCTGGTCGTCACGGCGCTTCTGCTCGGCCCTGCCGCGTCCGCGAGCGCGACGCCGCCGGTCACCCTCGGCACCGGCTACGTCTTCGACGACGTGGGTGTCCTCTCTGCGGACGAGATCTCGTCCGCAGAAGAGAACCTCACCCAGTTCCGTGATGAGTCCGGCCTCGACCTCTGGGTCGTTGTCGTCGATGAGTTCACCGACCCGTCGTCGTCCGTCGACTGGGCCTACGCTGCGGCGGAACAGAACGGTCTCGGACCGACGCAGTATCTCCTCGCGGTGGCCATCGACTCCCGGCAGTTCTATCTGTGGGGCGACAGCGCGGGCCCCGTGACAGACGAGCAGCTCGGCGCGATCGAGCAGAACGACACACAGCCCGCGCTCGCCGACGACGACTGGCTGGGCGCCATCGACGCGACCGCCGCGGGACTCGGCGAGGCGATCGGCATCACGACCGGCGGCGGCACGGATGACGGCGGAACCTCGGGCGGCTCGTCCGGCTTCCTCCCCCTCCTCGCGGTCGGCGCTGTGGTCGTCGCCGGATTCGTGCTGGTCGGATGGGTGCTGCTGCGCAAGCGCAAGCGTCCCACCGGCGCCGGAGTAGAGGCCCCTGTCGTGTCGACCGAAGAGCTCGAGCGACAGGCATCCGCAGCCCTCGTCGCCACCGATGACGCGATCACGACAAGCACGCAAGAACTCGGCTTCGCGAGGGCGCAGTTCGGCGACGAAGCCACGGCCGAATTCGAGGACGCTCTCGCCCGTGCCCGCGCGGCGATGACCGAGGCATTCGGACTGCAACAGTCCCTGGACGACGAGAAGCCGGACACGGATGCCTCGGCGCGGGCGGCATACTCTCGCATCCTCGAACTCTGCGCTGCAGCGAACGCCGACCTCGATGCCAAGGCCGCGGCCTTCGACGAGCTGCGCCAGCTCGAGCGGAACGCTCCCGAGGCACTGGTCCGCGTCGAGGACGAGAGGACCAAAGCTGCGGCAGCGATCGAGGCAGCCGATGCCGCTCTGGCCACGCTCGGGACCCGATACGCTCCGGAAGCCTTCGCCACCGTCGCGGACAACCCCGATCAGGCCCGCGCTCGCCTGGAGTTCGCCACGGAACAACTCGCCGAGGCGCAGCGCGACGTGGGCGCGGGCAGGGGCGGCGAGGCCGCCATCGGCATCCGCGCCGCCGAGGACGCGGTCGATCAGGCACGGCTCCTCGAAAAGGCGATCGACGACCTCACGACGAACCTTGCCGAGGGTGAGCGCCAGGCGGCCGCGCTCGTCAGCGAGCTCGAGACGGACCTCGCGACCGCCGCGTCCCTCCCCGACCCGGACGGCCGCATCGCCGCGGCAACGCTTGCGACGCGTCGCGGTCTCGACGAAGCACGGAAATTGCTCGTTTCGCCGAGCCGGCCCCTCGCCGCGCTCGAGGCGCTGCGAGCCGCGAACGAGCAGATCGATGCCGTCATCGCGGGGGTACGCGACGCCCAGGCTCGCGACGAACGCGCCCGCCAGCAACTCGCGCAGGCCATGTTGCAGGCTCAGGCGCAGATCTCGGCGGCCGACGACTACATCACTTCACGCCGCGGCGCGGTGGGGGCGACGGCCCGCACGCGACTGGCCGAGGCGCGCGCTTCGCTTGCGGGGGCGCAGCAGCTCCAAGCCACCGATGCGGCCGCGGCGCTCGGGCAAGCCGGTCGTGCGGCGCAGCTCGCGGCCGAGGCCACGAGCGCAGCCCAACGCGACGTCGGTGCTTTCGACGGCGGCGGCCTCGGCGGGGGTTTCGGCGGCGGATCAGGCTCGAACAGCGGATCCGGGATGCTCGGGGCCATGCTCGGCGGCGTCGTGCTGAACTCCCTGCTCAGCGGCGGCTCGCGCTCATCGGGCGGCTTCGGGGGGCTCGGCGGACTCGGCGGCCTCGGCGGGGGCTCGCGCGG
>NZ_HG779772.1:0-3890 GCF_000582705.2 Microbacterium sp. C448 | reverse complement strand
GCGGCAGCTTCGGTGGCGGGCGCGCCCGTCCGGCCAGCTTCGGCGGCGGCGGCACCCGAGGACGACGCGGCGGAGGCCGGTTCTGACCCGGCGCGTGGGGGGACAGCCGAGCGGTGCCCCATACATCCGTCATCCAGACCAGAGACCACAGACCACGTGAACAGCCAACCAGGAAGGAAACCGTAATGGCCAAGCAGTCCATTTTCGGCCGCATCTCAACCCTCGTGCGGGCGAACGTCAACGCGATGATCGACCAGGCCGAAGACCCGCAGAAGATGCTCGACCAGCTCGTCCGCGACTTCACCAACAACATCGCCGACGCCGAAACGGCGATCGCCGAGACCATCGGCAGCCTGCGTCTGCTCGAGCGCGACCACCAGGAAGACATCCAGGCTTCCAAGGAGTGGGGCGGCAAGGCGCTCGCGGCGAGCCGCAAGGCCGACCAGCTGCGCGCAGCGGGCGACCCGACCGACGCTGACAAGTTCGACAACCTCGCCAAGATCGCGCTGCAGCGTCAGATCGCGGCAGAGGGCGAAGCTCGTGCCGCCGAGCCGCAGATCGCGTCGCAGACCGAGGTCGTCGACAAGCTCAAGGACGGCCTCAACGGCATGAAGCAGAAGCTCGAGCAGTTGCGCGCCAAGCGCAGCGAACTGCTCGCGCGGGCGAAGACCGCCGAGGCTCAGAACCGTGTGCACGATGCCGTCAAGTCGATCGACGTCATGGACCCCACGAGCGAGCTCGGACGCTTCGAAGACAAGATCCGTCGTCAGGAAGCCCTCGCCGCGGGCAAGGCGGAGCTTGCCGCGTCGAGCATCGACGCGCAGTTCGAGAGCCTCGAAGACCTGGGTCAGCTGACCGAGGTCGAGGCACGCCTGGCCGAGCTGAAGTCCGGTGGCCCGCAGCGCGCCGCGATCGACGCGCCGAGCCCCGACCTCTGAGCAACGAGCACGACCGCGCCGCGGCATCCGTCATCCCGAACAGGAAGCGGATGCCGCGGCGCGGCGCTTGCGGAAAGATAGGCAGATGGCGCGCTTCGTGATCGTCCCGCAATGGCAGGGCTCGTCGTCGAGTCGCGCGATGCAGCTCGTCGACGGGGCGACCGCGATTGCGGGTGATCTGCCTCGAGCGGCGTGCACGTTCGTCGAGGTGCCCGCCGAGGCCGGCGAGAGCCTCGAGACGAACGTGCGGCGCCTGTCTACTCTCCGCCGCGTGCGCGAGTTGGTGCAGGATGCGGTCTCGAACGGTGAGGGCCCGGCGATCGTGATCGGTGGCGACTGCGGTGTCTCGGTCGGAGCAGTCGCGGCCGTCGTCGGCGAGGGTGGCGCCGCTTCCGACGTTGCGCTCGTCTGGCTCGACGCGCACGCCGACCTGCACACGCCCGAGACCGTCGTATCGGGTGCGTTCCACGGCATGGTGCTGCGCGCCGTCCTCGGCGAGGGCGTCGAGGGGATGACGCTTCCGGCTGGCGCGATCACGCCCGACCGGGTGCTACTCGTGGGGACGCGGGATCTTGCGGCGCCCGAAGAGGACTACATCGCCGAGACGGGCATGCGGATGCTCCCGGTCGAGAGTCTCGCCGACCCGGCATCCGTTGTGGCCGCGGTCGCCGAGACCGGTGCGAGCCGCGTATTTCTGCACATCGACCTCGATGTACTCGACCCGGGAGCCGTCGCGGGCCTCGCCTTCCCGGTTCCGTTCGGGGCACAGCCCGCAGACCTGATCGCCACGATCAAGGCTCTGCGAGAGCGCTTCCCGCTCGCGGGCGCCGCGATCACCGAGTTCTCGCCGTCGTCCCCCGACGATGCCGTCGACGATCTGGGTACGATCCTCCGCATCGTCGGAGCCCTCGTATGAGCCCCGCCACTCCCCCGGTCGGATGGCGCGAACGCGCCGATCGAGCCGTGCGCCGCGGAGAACTGCTGGACCGATTCATCCCCGCGTTCCTGCTCGACTCGCCCGTCAGCCGCGCCGGATATCTGTACGCGACGGGCGTCGCCTGGGTGTGGGGCGGGTTGCTGAGCACGGGGCGCATCGAACGTAAGCAGGGCCTGTGGGTGTTCCGCGGGATGCCCAAGTGGGCCTTCGCGCGCGGTGGTGTGTGCACGGGCGCATGCTTCTTGACCGGCGACGGCACCATCCCCGCCTCGGTCCTGCGGCACGAGGCAATTCATCGCCGACAGTGGCAGAAGTACGGGATGCTGATGCCGCTGCTCTATGCCATCGCCGGACGGGACCCGCTCCGCAACCGCTTCGAGATCGAGGCAGGCTTGGAAGACGGCCGGTACGTTCCGCGTCAGCGGGCGAGCAAGCCGTAACGCTGGGGTGTGGTGATCGCCGTCGGCGCGACACCGCGACGTTCGGTCAGGTGCTCGAGGATGTCGGCGGTGCCGAGGAATCCGCCGAGCAGGGTCACGCGCGTGTCGTCGCCCTCGCCGCAGATCATCTCGTCGGCCCAGGCCGTGACGGCGCGGGTCAGCGCGGCGCCGGATGCACAGGCGCGGTTGGTTCCCGGCTCACCCGAGCGGCGCGACCGGTCGAGCCACGTCAGCGTCATGCGCTGGGGCACCTCGAAGTCCGTGATGTAGGACGCATCCGGCACCTCCACGAAGATGCGACCCGTGGAGCAGAGCGGCAGCGTCACGAGCAGCGCCTCGAGCTCGGTGAGCGAGGTCTCGTCGGCCGTCACCAGGTGCTGCACGCGGCTCGCACGCGACGCACGACGCGTCGTGGTGCGGGGCGCAGCGGTGGGCAGGGAATCGATCGACATGATGCCTCAACTATACCCTGGATATAGGCGAGCCTTACCTTTGTGGCCGTGAATAACCTGCGCGACTCGCCCCCCGGTGCGGATGCTACGGGTGCGGCTGGTTTTCTCATGTTCTTCTCATCTGCGAAGGCCTGATCCGGGTGCTTTTCGGGGGTTCAATGTCGGTGGTTGGTCGGATGATGAAGTCATGACCGAATCCGCACTGAACGCCCGCCTTCGGGCCGACGCGCGGATGAACGTGGTGCTGCCGAAACTGATCGAGATCCGTGCGGCGAAAGCCCGGTTGGATGCGGAAGAAGCTCGCATGCTCGCGGAGGCGCAGATGATCGCGGCGGACTGGACCGAAGAGGCCGAGACCGGGCGCGTCGGGTCGGATGCGGGGTTCCCGTATCGGTCGATCGCGGCCGAGATCGGTGCCGCGCTGCGGGTCAGCGACCGCACCGTGCAACGTCAGATGGGTGAAGCCGCAACCCTCGTGAACGACTACGTCGGGACGTTGGAAGCGTTGGATACCGGAGACATCTCGGCTGCGCATGTGCGGGCGATCGTGACGGCCGGGTCGATCATCGAGACCCCCGAGATGCGGGCCGAATTCGAACAGGACGTGCTGCAGATCGCCGCGACCGAGTCCGCGACCCGGCTGACACCGTTGGCGAAGCGGCGGGCGGAGTGGTACGCCGACACGACATTCGAGCAACGCCACCGCCGCGCCGTCGAAGATCGCGCCGTGTGGGTCACCGATGTCGACGACGGCATGGCAGAGTTTCGCGCGCTCCTGCCCGCCGTGGTCGCGCATGGCGTGCATGACCGGCTCAGCGAGATGGCACGCTCCGTGATCGATGCACGGCGGGGTGGTGACGAAACAGGCCCCGATGGCGCCGCAGGCACCATTTCCGGGACCCTCGCAGGGGTTGAGGCAGAAGCCGAACCCGCCGGCGACACCCGCACGACCGACCAGATCCGTGCCGACATCTTCGGCGATCTGCTCCTCACCGCCGCACCCACCGCCCACGACGGCGGCGCGACCGACCTCGGTGCGATCCGTGCGAGCGTTCAGATCACCGTCCCGGTCATGTCGCTGATCGAGAAGCGCATCACCGACCCCTATGAGACCGCGTTCCTC
>NZ_HG779771.1:0-5811 GCF_000582705.2 Microbacterium sp. C448 | reverse complement strand
GCCGTATGGGTACAGGCGCGGAGGGAGCGACCCGAGCGCAGAGGTCAGCAGGGGGGTGAAGACGAGACCGAGGCCGAGATTCAGGCCCAGGTGGACAGCGATGACCCAACCGACGGTGGTGCCGGCGTCGAAGGTCGCCATGCCCCAGAGCGAGCCTGCGGCGATGACCATACCCGGAATGACCAGCGGCGTCGGACCGAACCTGTCGAACGCGTTTCCCACGAAAGGCGCCATCACGCCCATGAGCACGCCGCCGGGGAGCAGCATCAGACCGACGCTGAGGACGTTTAGCCCGAGCACCTGCTGCAGGTAGATCGGGAGAAGGATCAGCGAACCGAACAGGCTTGCCATGACGATGACCACGAGCACGACAGCGAGGCTGAACGTCTTGCTCTGGAACGTGCGCAGGTCCAGGAGTGCGCCGTCCACCTTCTGCAGCTGAAGCTGACGCAAGACGAACGCGACGAGAGACACGCTGCCCACGACCAGCGGAATCCATATCGGCACGGGCGCTTCACCGGCGGCGGCCTCACCGATACTGCTGAGGCCGAAGATCAGTCCGCCGAATCCGACGGCAGAAAGTACGACGGAGAGTACGTCGAAGCGCGCGTCTGGGCGGGTCTTCGTGACGTTGCGCACCCATACCGCTCCGAGGGCGAGCGCGATGAGAGCGATGGGAAGGACCGACCAGAAGAGGAAGTGCCAGGTCGCGATGGAGAGGATGAGCCCGGAGACCGTCGGGCCGACCGCGGGGGCAACCGCGATGACGATCGTGATGACGCCCATCATCCGTCCTCGATGTGAAGCGGGCACGATGGTGAGCACCGTCGTGAACAGCAGCGGCATCATGATCGCTGTTCCCGACGCCTGAACGATTCGGCCGGCGAGGAGCACCTCGAACGTGGGTGCCAGTGCACCGATGAGCGTGCCCGTGGAGAAGAGGATCATCGCGGCGAAGAACACGTTGCGCAGCGGGAAGCGCTCGAGCAGGAAGCCCGTCAGGGGAATGACGACGGCCATCGTCAGCAGGAATCCGGTCGTCAGCCACTGGCCGGTCGCTGCGGTAACGCCGAGATCTTCCATGATGGGGGTCAACGCAACGCCCATGACGGTCTCGTTGAGGATGACAACGAACGCGGCGATGACGAGGAGCGCGATGACCGGTCCGGCCTTCACGGCGGGGGTCGTCGGTGTGGACGCGGTTTCGGGCGGTGAATCCTGCAGAGTCAAGAGGTTCCTTCGGGTGGAGCGGGGACGCGGCCGGTTGTCGTCGAGGTCATACGTCGAGCCACGAAGCGCCGGGGCAGCACAGAACGGCGCGAAAGTCGCGGACTACGACCGTAACCGCGCCCACCGACGTCGCATTCCCGAGGGGGACATCGATCTCAGGCCTCACCGCGCCCGATCCGGCGTCCGTGGGCCGGATTAGGCTGAGCGGATGAGCATGCCACGCGGGGGCTTCGGTGGGGGCCTGACCCGCGGGGTGGACGCCGACGCGCAACGCGAACGCAATGCCGACGCCCCCGACATCCCGAACCTGGGGCACCGCATCGTCGCTCTCTTCCGGCCGTATCGTGCTCGCCTGAGCGTCACCGCCGCGCTGGTCGTCGTCAGCGCCGCGATCGGTGTCGTGCCCGCGCTCATCATCGAGGTCATCTTCGACTCGGCCCTGTTCCCGGCGGGTGATGGCGGGCCGAACCTCGGCCTCCTCCTCGAGCTCGTGGCGCTCATGATCGGCCTGTTCGTGGCATCCGCGGGTCTGAACGTGCTGCAGTCCTGGCTCACCTCGACCGTCGGCAACCGCGTCACGGGAGATCTGCGGGTGCGCCTCTTCACACACCTGCAGGCGATGGACCTGTCGTTCTTCACGCGCACGAAGACCGGCGTGATCCAGTCGCGGCTGCAGAACGACGTCGGTGGGGTCGCGAGCGTACTGACCAACACATTCACGAGCATCCTCGGCAACACCGTCACGGTGATCGCCTCGGTCGTCGCGATGGTGATGATCGACTGGCGCCTCACCCTCATCGCCCTCGGGCTGCTGCCCGGCCTCGTTTTCGTGCAGCGCCGCGTCGGCCAGGTGCGTGCCAAGATCGCCGCCGAGACGCAGGAGTCGCTGTCGCAGCTGACGGCCATCACGCAAGAGACGCTCTCGGTTTCCGGCATCCTGCTCGCGAAGGCGTTCCACCGGCAGAGCGCCGAGATCGAGCGCTACACGGTCGAGAACGGCAACCAGGTCGTGCTGCAAGTGCGGCAGGCGATGTCGGGGCAGTGGTTCTTCGGGATCGTCAGCATCATCATGTCGTCGGTGCCGGCGATCATCTACCTCGTCGCGGGTCTGCTGATCACAGGCGGCAGCGCGGACATATCGGCGGGCGTGATCGTCGCTTTCACGACCGTGCAGGCCCGCCTCCTGTTCCCGCTGATGGCCCTCATGCGCGTGGCGCTCGATCTGCAGACGTCCCGTGCGCTCTTCGCGCGCATTTTCGAATACCTCGATCTCGACCCCGCGATCACGGAATCGCCCGCGGCGACGGATGTCGAAGCCGCCCCGGGTCCGCTCGGGCGGGTCGAATTCCGCGATGTGACTTTCCGCTATCCCGACGCGGCCGGCACGACGCGGCCGACGCTCGACCGTGTGTCGTTCGTCGCCGAACCCGGCCAGCATGTTGCGTTCGTCGGGCCGAGCGGGGCAGGTAAGACGACCATCTTGTACCTGGCGCCGCGGCTGTACGAGGCATCCTCCGGTTCCGTCCTGTTCGCGGGCGCCGACGTGCGCGACCTGCGCCAGGCGTCGATCATCGAGAACATCGGGATCGTTTCGCAAGAGACGTACCTGTTCCACGCCACGGTCCGCGAGAACCTGGCGTACGCCAAGCCCGACGCGACGCAGCCCGAACTCGAAGACGCCTGCCGTGCCGCGAACATCCACCACGTGATCGAGGGTTTCGCCGACGGGTACGACACGATCGTGGGGGAGCGCGGCTACCGGCTCTCGGGTGGCGAGAAGCAGCGGATCGCGATCGCGCGGGTGCTGCTGAAGGATCCGCCCGTGCTGCTGCTCGACGAAGCGACGAGTGCCCTCGACACCGTTTCGGAACGGGTCGTGCAACGCGCACTGGATGCCGCGGCTCGCGGTCGCACCACGTTGTCGATCGCGCACCGCCTCTCGACCGTGGTCGGGGCCGATGTCATTCACGTCGTCGAGGCCGGTCGCATCGTCGAGAGCGGGACGCATGCCGACTTGATGGCCGATGGTGGGCTGTACGCCGAATTGGCCATGCGTCAGGTCGAGGCATCCAACGGCCTCGCCTGAGGGTGCGGCCGTCCGTTCGGTCCGCTCACACGTCCGTGCGCGTGACCCCGGCGGCAGGCAGAAGGATGCCGTCGATCAGCGCGATCTGATACTCGCGGTCGATGGGCTTCCGCTCGACCAGCCCGCGAAACGCCGCCATCGCGGGTAGGAGCTCGGCGAGAGCGGCCAGATCCGCGTCGGCTCGGACCTCACCGCGTGCGAGCGCGCGTTCCAGTAAACCGCGGATCGCCGCGATACGCGGTGCCATGAGCACGGCGCTCGCGGCATCGGTGAGGTCGGGCTCGCGGGTGAGGAGCGCCGCGACCCCCGCCATCACGCGCAGGCGTCGCTCCGCATCTTCCGCGGTGCGGGATGTGATCATGCCGATGAGGTCGCCCCGGAGGGTGCCCGTGTCGGGCAACTTGTCGGGGGAGAGGTCCGCCGCCTTCATGCATCCGATCGCATCCAGAACGAGCTCAGCCTTCGAGGGCCACCGTCGGTAGAGGGTCGCTTTGCCGGCTTTTGCGCGAGTCGCGACCATGTCGATCGTCATGCCGTCGAATCCCTCTTCGGCGAGGATGTCGATCGCCGCCTGCAGAATCTCGGGGTCTCGGGAGTGGTCCCTCTTGCGGCCCGGGCGGGGCGCCGCACCATCGGCGGCGGCTGCGGGCTGCGTCATCGCGGTCCTTTCCTGTTATCGGGGCTCGCCTGGGATGCTGCGCGGTCGTTCGACTGCCGTTACCCATTCTAATCCAGAACGTTTGGTATCCGGAACGGATGATTCTCGTATATGGTTTCGGCATGCCACAGACTTCCTCCTCCACGAACGGTGTTCAGCCGGCGGTCGCGCCCTCGTCCCGCCGGTGGTGGACACTCGCGACGGTCGGGCTCGCGCAGCTGATGGTCGTGCTCGACGCCACCGTCGTGAACATCGCCCTCCCGGCCGCGCAGGCCGACCTCGGCTTCTCGAACGGTGACCGCCAGTGGGTCGTCACGGCATACGCCCTTGCGTTCGGCAGTCTGCTGCTGTTGGGCGGCCGGCTCTCCGACCTGATCGGGCGCAAGCGCACGTTCATCATCGGCCTCGTCGGATTCGCGCTCGCGTCTGCGCTCGGCGGTGCAGCGCCGACGTTCGGGGTTCTCGTCGGGGCCCGTGCTCTGCAGGGTGTCTTCGCCGCCATGCTCGCCCCCACGGCGCTCGCCATGCTGACGACGACCTTCACGATCCCGCGCGAACGCGCCCGTGCTTTCGGAGTGTTCGGGGCGATCGCCGGAGCCGGGGGAGCGATCGGGCTGCTCCTCGGCGGGTTCCTCACCGAGTACTTCGACTGGCGCTGGAACCTCTACATCAACGTCTTCATCGCCCTCGTCGCGATCGTCGGGGCGATCCTCTTCGTCGGGCACGTGACCCGCACGGGCCCCCGTCCGACCCTGGACATCCCCGGCACGCTCGCCGTATCGGGTGCCCTGTTCCTGCTCGTATACGGGTTCTCGAACGCCGAGACGGATGGCTGGGACTCGCCCCTGTCATGGGGGATGCTGGCGGGCTCGGGAGTCTTGCTCGTCGTCTTCGTGCTGTGGCAGCACCGTTCGCGTCACCCGCTCCTGCCACTGCCGATCGTGCTGGACCGCAACCGCGGTGCGTCCTACATCTCCGTGCTGATCGCGGGCGCCGGGATGTTCGGTGTCTTCCTCTTCGTCACCTATTACCTGCAGGTCTCGCTCGGGTATTCGGCGATGCAGACGGGGCTGTCGTTCCTGCCCATGATCGTGATGCTGGTGCTTGCGGCTCAGCTCTCGACGAATATCTTCCTGCCGCGATTCGGACCGAAGATCATCGTGCCGATCGGGATGATCTTCGGGGTGATCGCGATGATTCTCCTCACCCGGCTCGGCCACGACAGCGGTTTCGTCAGCGACATCCTGCCTGCCCTGATGGTGATGGGGCTCGCGATGGGATCGATCATGCCCGGGGCGATGCAGACGGCGACGCTCGGAGTGGACCCGCAGTTCGCGGGAGTCGCCTCGGCAATGGTCAACACCAGCCAGCAGGTCGGCGGCTCGATCGGCACCGCCCTGCTGAATACCCTGGCCGCGACGGCCCTGACCGCGTATGTGGCGGCCAACGCGCCGGAGAGCCCGGAGGTGCTCGCCGAGGCCGCCATCCACAGCTACACCGTGGCGTATTGGTGGGGCGCGGGCTTCTTCGCGATCGGGTTCGTGATCGCCGCGCTGCTCTACCGCCGCCGCGGTGACGGCATCTCGCTGGCACACGGGCGTCCGGGCGCGACGGCGGCCGAGCCGGTCATCGCGCACTGACCGGAGTGCGCGGCGGGGCGTCGTTTCGTCTCGCTGCGCTCGCTCACCGACCGGCGGGGCTACCAGAGCGATGCCGCGTCGATGATGATCGCGGTCTCACGGCCCACGTGCCCGCGGGTGGATTCATCGGCCACGTCCCAGACCTCACGGACGAACGCCCCGAGGGGGCGGCGATAGGCATCTTCCGGGTGCTCGCG
>NZ_HG779770.1:0-2209 GCF_000582705.2 Microbacterium sp. C448 | reverse complement strand
ACGCGGCGCCACCTCGCCGTGGTGGCGCTGCTGCGCGTGCCGCACGTGATCCTCGCGGTCAACAAGATCGACCTGGTGGATTTCTCGACGGATGCCTTCGCCGCCGTCGCGCGGGATGCCGAGGCCGTCGCGGCCGAGCTCGGCATCGACGACCTCTACGTGCTGCCGGTGTCGGCGCTTGAGGGCGACAACATCGTCGAGCGCTCGGAGCGCACGCCCTGGTACCGCGGTCCCGCGCTGCTCGAGCTGCTCGAGACGCTGCCGGCCGCGGACGCGCTCGAGTCTTCGGTGGCGGCGGCGTCGGGGCTCGGGAATCAGGAGCCCCGGCCGCTGCGGCTGCCGGTGCAGGTCGTGCTCCGCCCGCAGGGCGGCCTCGCGCCCGACATCGCCGTCGACCCCACGGAGGTCGAGCGCCTGCGCGACTACCGTGCGGTAGCCGGTCGCATCTCGAGCGGCACCGTGCGCATCGGCGACCGGGTCGAGATCTTCCCCTCCGGCATCGCGACCACGGTCACCGGCATCCGCGTCGCCGGCGCCGAAGCCGACGAGGCGACGGCTCCGCAGTCGGTGTCGCTCGAGCTCGCCGACGACGTCGACACCGCGCGCGGTGCGGTCGTCGTGACCGCGGGCTCTCTGCCGGCCGCGCGGCGGGAGTTCGACGCCGAACTGTTCCAGCTCGACGGGCGGACGCTGACCCCCGGCATCCGTGTTCTCGTCAAACACGGCACCGCGACCGTGCAGGCGATCGTCGCGCAGATCGAGTCGCGCTACGACCTCGACGCGCTGACGCACGCACCGGCGCAGGCGCTCGAGGTCAACGACATCGGGCGCGTGCGCGTGCGGCTCGCCGCCGACCTGCCGCTCGAGCCTTACCGCACCAGCCGGCACGGGGGCTCGTTCCTCGTGATCCATCCGTCCGACGGCGCGACGCTCGCCGCCGGCATCGTGCGCGACTGAACAGTCCGCACCCCCGCTCCACCCACCCCTGTCACATCGAACCCTGCCACACCGAACCCTGTCACATCGAACGAAGGAGGCGACACCGTGAACAACATCCGCACCGCGACCGTCATCACAACCCTGGGACTCGTGGCGGCCATGATGTCGGGCTGCGCCGCCGCCTCTGCCGACGCGGGCGGGACGACTGCTGAGCCGGTGGACGAGCTGCGCGTCGGCTACTTCGCGAACGTCACGCACGCCCCGGCGCTCGTCGGTGTGCAGGAGGGCCTCTTCGAGGACGCCCTCGGCGACGTCGAGGTCAGCACCCAGGTGTTCAACGCCGGACCCGCCGCGATCGAAGCTCTCTCGGCCGGCGCGATCGACGCCACCTACATCGGGCCGAACCCGTCGATCAACACGTTCATCCAGTCGGGCGGGCAGTCCGCGCGCGTCGTGGCGGGAGCTGCGACCGGCGGCGCCGCACTGGTCGTGCGCGAGGGCATCGACGACGCCGCCGACCTCGAGGGCACGACGCTCGCGACGCCGCAGCTCGGCAACACGCAGGACGTCGCCCTGCGCACGTGGCTCGCGGACCAGGGCTACGAGACCGACACCTCGGGCGGCGGCGACGTGCAGATCACGCCGACCGAGAACGCCCAGACGCTGACGCTGTTCCAGCAGGGCGAGCTCGACGGCGCGTGGCTGCCGGAGCCCTGGGTCTCGCGACTCATCGTCGACGCCGGTGCGCACGTGCTCGTCGACGAGGCAGAGCTGTGGGAGGACGGCGAGTTCCCCACCACGGTGCTGCTGGTGCGCGCGGAGTTCCTCGAGCAGCACCCCGACGTCGTCGCGGACCTCCTCGAGGGCCACGCCGCCGCCGTGCAGTGGATCGCCGACAACCCCGCCGACGCGTCCGCGGTGATCAACGGCGCGATCGCGGCTGAGACCGGCAAGCCGCTGGCCGACGAGGTCATCACGCGCGCGCTCGAGCACGTCACCTTCTCGGTCGACCCGCATGCCGACACGTTCGAGGCGCTCGTCGAGGACGGCGTCGCGGTGGGCACGCAGAAGGACGGCTCGATCGAGGGCCTCTTCGACCTGCGGCTGCTGAACGAGCTGCTCGAGTCCGACGGCGCCGACCCGGTGTCGGCGGCAGGGCTCGGCGAGGACTGACATGAGCTCGGTACCCGCTCCCGGCGCCGCGACGGCCGCGCCGCCCGCCGCTTCGGGTGGCTCGCCGCTCGCGCCGTCGGGTGGCTCGCCGCTCGGG
>NZ_HG779769.1:0-1833 GCF_000582705.2 Microbacterium sp. C448 | reverse complement strand
ACGGTGTCGCACCCGTGCGCGAGCCGGCCGCGGCGCCCGCGCCGGCCGTGCGCATCGAGAGCGTCTCGAAGCGGTTCGGCGCGGGCCCGGTCGTGCTCGACGACGTCAGCCTCGACATCGCGCCCGGCGAGTTCGTGTGCCTGCTGGGCGCGTCCGGCTGCGGCAAGTCCACGCTCCTCAACCTCATCGCCGGACTCGACCGGCCCACGGCGGGACGCATCGAGACGCCCGTCACCGGCTCGGCCGTGATGTTCCAGGAGTCCGCGCTCATGCCCTGGCTCACCGCGCGCCGCAACGTCGAGCTGGCGCTGCGCCTGCGCGGCGTCCCCCGCAGCGAGCGCCGTGACAACGCGCTCGCCCTCCTCGACGCGGTGAATCTGACGGATGCCGCCGACAAGCGTCCGCACGAGCTCTCGGGCGGCATGCGGCAGCGCGTCGCGCTCGCGCGGGCGCTCGCGCAAGACCGCCCGGTGCTGCTTATGGACGAGCCGTTCGCCGCGCTCGACGCCATCACGCGCGACCTGCTGCACGAGGAGCTCGAGCGGGTGTGGCGGGCGACCGGCCGCACGATCGTCTTCGTCACGCACAACGTGCGCGAGGCCGCGCGCCTCGGCCAGCGCGTCGTCTTGATGGGCAGCCGCCCCGGCCGCATCGTCCAGCAGTGGACGATCGCGAAGACCGCCGGGCGCCGCATCGAGTCGCCCGAGGTCGCGGCCCTGTCGGTCGAGATCACCGACCAGCTGCGCAAGGAGATCCGCCGCAATGCCGCCTGAGACCTTGACCGCGGCGATGACGGGTGCGGCGACGGATGCCGTAGCCGGCGCACGCGCGGACGACCTGCGCTCGCTCGAAGCCGGGCTCGACAGCCTCCAGGCACCCGTCGAGCGCGAGCCGAGCCGCTGGCGTCGGTTCGCCGCGAGTGTCGTACCTCCCATCGTCTTCGTCGCGCTGCTCATCGCGGCGTGGCAGCTGTATGTCGTGATCGCGCAGCCCCGCCCCGACATCATCCCGAGCCCCTCCGACGTCGTGGGAGCGCTCGGCTTCGCGTGGGAATCGGGGCGCCTGCAGGAGGCGGTTGCGACGAGCCTCGAGCGCGGCGTCGTCGGGTTCCTCATCGCGATCGCGGTGGGCACCCCGGTCGGGCTGTTGCTCGCGGAGGTCCGCCCGATCCGTCGCGCCGTCGGCCCGATCATCTCGGGCCTGCAGGTGCTGCCGTCGGTCGCGTGGGTGCCCGCCGCGATCATCTGGTTCGGCCTGTCGGACGCCACCGTCTACTTCGTGATCCTCATGGGCGCGATCCCCTCGATCGTCAACGGGCTCATCGCCGGCATCGACCAGGTGCCGCCGCAGCTGCGCCGCGTCGGCACGGTGCTCGGCGCGACTCGGCGCCAGCTGGCGACGTCGGTGATCCTTCCAGCGGCGCTGCCCGGATACCTCGCCGGACTCAAGCAGGGGTGGGCGTTCTCGTGGCGCTCGCTCATGGCGGCCGAGATCATCGCCGTCGGCGGCACGATCGGCTTCGGCCTCGGGTCGATGCTGCAGCAGTCCCGCGAGCTCGCGGACCTCGCGGGAGTCCTCGGCACGATCATCCTGATCCTCGCGATCGGCATCCTGATCGAGCTCGTCTTCTTCGGCCCCCTCGAGCGACGGATGCTGCGACGCCGAGGCCTGCTCGTCACGGGAGGCACGCGATGACCACCCCCGACCGCACTTCTCGCGGATCCGGAAACCGGAGATCCGCACACTTTCCGGACGCCCGCGCGACGACAGTCCGGAAACACGACGAACGTCCGGTTTCCGGATTGACGGATGCCGCGGCCGCCGCCCCCGGCA
>NZ_HG779768.1:0-3262 GCF_000582705.2 Microbacterium sp. C448 | reverse complement strand
CCTTTCGCCCGCGGCGAGCCGTGCCCTGGAGCTGCTCGCGCACCAGGTCGTCGAGGTTCTCGAGTTGCGGCGCGCCGCGCGCATCCTTCTGCGCACAAACGCCGAACTCGCCCACTTCGCGGGGCAGGTCAGCCACGATCTGCGAAACCCGCTCAACGCGGTCTCGGGCTTCATCGAGATCGCGGCCGACGATCCGGAGATCGCCCACGCACCCCACGCGGTCCGCGCGCTCGAACGCGCGGAATCGGCGGTCTCGCGGATGGACTCGATGATCGTCGATCTGCTCGACTACGCCCGGACCGGGGGCGCGATCGCCCCGCGCTCCGATATCGATCTGGAGAGAATCGTCCGGAGCGTCGCGGATGATCTGGATGCTTCGCTGCGCGAGACGCGGGCCCGGATCGTCTATGACGCGCCGGTCCGCGTCACGGGCGACCCCACCCTGCTGCGGGCACTGTTGCAGAACCTCATCGCCAACGCCGTGAAGTTCGCCGCGGCTGAGGGGCACGAGCCGTTCGTCGAGGTGCGCGCCCTGCGGGTGTCCGGTGGATGGCGCGTGACCGTGGACGACAACGGCCCCGGGGTCCCTCTCGAGGACCGCGAGCGTGTGTTCGTCGCCATGGAGCGGGGTGATCACTCCACACCCGGTATCGGGTTGGGGCTTGCGACCTGCCGCCGCATCGTCGAGGCGCACGGTGGCCTGATCGGCATCGAGGACTCGGACCTGGGCGGTGCCAGCTTCTGGTTCGTGCTGCCCGACGGGCCCGCGTCGGCAGACGGCCCGAGCGGCGCCAGTTCGCGGCATCCGCTCCACCGATCGATGGCGCGGATGCCGCGAAGACGGGCCGAAGCTCGGGGTCAGCCGCGCAGCGCCTCGACGAGCTTGACCCGACCGCCCATGCGCAGCAGCGAGTTCTCGTAGATCTTCGCGCCGATGAAGATGGCGGCGATGCACGTCGCCATCAGGATCGCGAGTGACAGCAGCGGCTCCCACCACTGCGCGTCGCCGAGGAACAGCCGCAGGGGCATACCGACCGGGGCCGAGAACGGCACGTACGACATGATGCCGACCACGAGCGGGTTGTCGTTGAAGAAGATCACGAGGAAGTACGGCGCCATGATCAGCATGGTGAGGGGCGTCGTCGTCGATCCGATGTCTTCCTGACGCGAGACCATCGCGGCCGCGGCGGCGAACAACGACGCGAGCAGGATGAAGCCGAAGAAGAAGAACACCGCGAACCAGGCGATGGGACCGCCGAGACCCTGCAACAGCGCTGTCTGATCGGTCACGGTCAGGCCGATGACCGCTATCGCTGCAAGTCCCAGAATCTGGGCCATGGCGAGGATCGTGTTGCCGATCACCTTGCCGGCGAGCAGCGCCCGGGTGGGAACGGCCGAGATCAGGATCTCGACGACGCGGGTCTGCTTCTCTTCGACGACGCTCTGCGCGATCGTCCCGCCGAACAGTGATGCCGCGAGCAGGAAGACGGCCCCGAATCCGATCGCGACCAGGTAGCGGAGCGCGCCGCCGGTCTCGTCCGGGTCGAGCAGCTCGACGTTGGGCGTCTGCGCCAGCAGCAGGAGCAGTGTGGTGGGCGCGGACGACTCCGCGATCAGCGTGATGCCGACGGACGACGAGGAGTCGCCGACGATCGCCGCGTCCACATCGCCGTCGCGAACGAGGGTCTCTGCGGCGGCACGATCGGGCGCGTCGGTGATGTCGAGGCCCTCGATGCCCTGCACCTGCGACGAGGCGTCGGGCGTCACGGCGACGGGGATGCCCGAGGCGTCGCGTGCGGTGAAGCCGCCCCAGATCACGCCGGCGAGGGCGATCAGGAACAGGATCGCCGTCGAGATGACGAAAGCCTTCGAGCGCAGCTTCGATCCGATCTCGCGCTCGGCGACGAGATAGACGCTCTGTGCGGTCGACGGCGCGGGTCGGCTGGCGGGGGATGTCGTGGGAGTGCTCACTGGATGACCTCCTTAAAGATCTGGGCGAGGGTCGGATGCTGGGGCGCGAAGCTCGTCACGTCCCCCCGTTCGACGGCGCGGCGCAGAACGGCCTGCGCGGTCTCTTCGGTATCGGTGTCGAACAGCGCGTAGCCTCCGTCGAACTCGAGCACGGTGACCCCGGGAACCTCCCGCACCCACCCGGCGTCGGCGGCGGAGATGAGCTCAAAGCGCTGGGCGGAGTGCTGGGCGCGGAGGGCGTCGCGGCTTCCCGCCGCCCGGATCGTCCCGTTCGCGATGATGACGAGGTCGTCGCAGAGCCGCTCGACGACATCGAGCTGGTGGGACGAGAACAGCACCGCGGTGCCCTGCGCCGCGCGCGCCTGCAGAACGCCGGCGACAACGTCGACGGCGAGGGGGTCGAGACCCGAGAACGGCTCGTCCAGGATCAGCACCTCGGGGTCATGCACCAGCGCCGCGGCGATCTGCGCACGCTGCTGGTTGCCGAGGGAGAGCGTTTCGACGTTGTCGCCGAGTCGCTCGCCGAGCCCGAGCTGTTCGAGCAGGCTCTGAGCGCGCTGGGTGGCGTCTGCCTTCGAGTAGCCGTGCAGGCGGGCCAGGTAGACGATGTGCTCGAGCACCTTCATCTTCGGGTACAGGCCGCGCTCCTCGGGCATGTAGCCGAATCGGCGCCGGTCGGACGACGACACGGCCGCGCCGTCGATGTCGACCTGTCCACCGTCCTTGCCGAGGACGCCCAGGATGATGCGCATGGTCGTCGTCTTGCCCGCGCCGTTGCCTCCGACGAATCCCGTCAGACGGCCCGGGAGGACATCGAATGAGACGTCGTCGAGCACACGACGTCCCCCGTAGCTCTTGGTGATACCGGTCAGTCGCAGCATCCGTCATCCTTTCCGTGAGTGTGATTCCACGCTACGGAGGGCGCGGCAGCGGGACATCCCCCGGGTGGGGGGTCTTCGTCCTCCGGCGTGCGGGGGAGGAGGGGTCAGCGATCAGACGATCAGGATCACGCGAAGCCGTTGCGGTGGGCCCAGACGACCGCCGCGACACGGTCACGGGCGCCGAGCTTCTGCAGAACGTTGGAAACGTGGGTCTTGACCGTTGCCTCGCCGATCACCAGTCGGGCGGCGATCTCGGCATTGCTGAGGGCCTGCGCCAGCAGGCGGAGGACGTCGACCTCGCGCTCGGTGAAGGGCGGGATGACCCCGCCCGATGTGACACCACCGGGCGGGGTCATCTGACCTCCAGCGGTCGTGGCGTGTTCGGGTTCGCCCGCGAACCGGGCGTTGAC
>NZ_HG779767.1:0-5667 GCF_000582705.2 Microbacterium sp. C448 | reverse complement strand
AATCCCTGCCAACTACTTGACGCGGGACAATTCGCCGGTGCCGTGTTCGGGGTCGCCGGTGAGGTTCCCCTCGATGGTGACCGGGATCTTGGTGGTCATCTCTGCTTCCTTTCATTGGTGAGACGCCCGGGTGGGGTCTCAGTGGGCGTGGGCCTGGCAGGTCCACGCGTCCCATTCCTGCTCGTTCGTGTTCCAGGAGCGGGGTTTTGCGGGGTCGTGTCCGCGTGCGCATCCTCCGAAGTACGCGCGGGATAGTCGGGGGATGGCGAGGCTGAGGCGTTCGTGGAACCCGATCGGCCCGAACCCGGTATCGGACCGGTCGAACGCGGCCGTGTGCGCGGCGTGCAGGGCGGAGAGTTCCTCGACGAGATGCCCGTGCTGGTACCAGCACGGCGGAACCACGGACTCGGAGATCCGATACCGAACCGTGAACCATTCCACCCACGCCCGCAACGCCTGCCATTCAGTGCGGGCATCCCGATCGGTCAGGGTGCGCCAGTCCACGACGTGCCCGCCGATCGGGGCGGAGCCGGCGTAACGGATGTCGGGTTCGAGCTCGGTTAGGTCCGCGGCGATCGCATCGTCCAGATCGATGGGGTCTTCGTAGTCATTCATGACGGGCTCCCGTCAGGGGATTGCAGAGCGGGGCGGAGGCGTTCCAGGGCGAGGCGGGTGGCGTCTCGGCGGGTGCGGTTGCGGGAGAGGACCACGTCGCGGTCGATGAGGCGGTGCAGCAGGTCATGGCAGTACGCGTGCAACGGGATGAGGTCCTCATGCGCCTCGAGCGCCTTGTACCGCCCCTGGATGATCGTCACCCCGGTGTAGTCAAGGTGGTGCAACTGCAGCTGCCTTTTCGACGCGGGACGACCGCAGGCCGCGCAGACCAGTGGCCACCCGAGCGCTGCCTGTTGGGTGAACCAGCGGTCCCGGCGGGCGAACCAGGCCGGGGAGCGGAGGAACCCGGACCGGTACAGGTTCATGATCGGGGGTTTGCGGTGGTTGCTCATTCGTCGATCACCGCCTCCGTTGCATCCGCCCGGGAGGGGGCGGACGGGCGTCGTGTCTCGAACACGTCGCGTTGCTCTTGCTCGGTCTGGTGTTTGCCGGTTTGGATGGTGGCGGCGTCGCGGCGTTCGTCCCACCCGGTGAGTTCCAGCAGCACGCTGCGCCGGTTGCGGTAGGCGAGCAGCCCGGTGCTGGGCGGGAGACGCCGGATCTCATCCACCGACATCAGGGGGCGGCGTTCGTGGTGCTCGTTGGTGGAATGCCCGGCATCCCGTGTCGTCCAGGACCGTAGCGTGCGCTGGGTGTCGCGGGTGCCGAGCAGGGATTCGATGTCGCGGAGGTGGTTCACGTGGCTGGCCCCGCCGAGGAGCACTTTCGCGGTCGCGGCGGCCCAGATCGTGTCGGCCTCCGCCCGGGACCAGGATGTCTCGGCTTGGGAGAGAGCCTGCAGGACGATGAAGGTGCAGATTCCGCGGCCGCCGCCGTCGGCCATGATGCGGGGCAGGTTCCCCCATCGGAACATGTTCGCGATCTCGTCGAGGATGAGTCCGAGCGGGTGGGTCAGGCGGGAGCCGGGGGAGGCGAGCGCCGTGGTGCGGGCGACTTCGACGATGTCATCCAGGAGAGCGCTGAGCCATCCGCCCATCGCCGATGCCCCCGACGAGGACCCGATCAAGTACAGGGTGTTCGCGGCGTTGAGGAATTCGCGCGGGTCGAACGTCGGGTCTTCGGGGTGTGGGAGCAGGGTGTCGCGGATCTGCGGGACGGCGAGCGGGGCGACGGCGCCGTGCACGCCGAACCAGATGGAGGAGACGAGTTTTTCGTCCCCGCTGATGGTGGCGTCGAGGCTGTCTCCCCACCCGGGTGTGCCGTCGGCCTTGAGGATGTCGACCGCGTCTCGGGTTTGGGCGGGGCTGGTGCCCCAGTCATACAGTTCCGCGATCGACTTCCCGCCGACGGCGGCGGCGTGCAGCAGCCGGCCCAGGACGACACCGGAGGCTTGGGCCCATTCTCCGTTCGTGGTCGAGGCGCCCAGGGCGGTGCCGGTGATGATCGCGGTCCCGCGTTGCATTGCAACCAGGGGGTTCTCGCAGCCGACGATCGGGGAGACCCGGAGCGGGTGACGGATGCCGGAGAGCCCTTGCGGGTCGAACACGTGGACGGTCCCGCGGGCCTGCCGCATCCGCATCGTCGCGGTCAGGTTGTCGTTTGTGGTTGATGTGGTGATCAGTGGTCCTGACCAGTCCACGATCGCCGAGATCAACACCCGATACCCCTTCCCGGACCGGGGCGGCCCCTCGAGGGCGACGGAGTCTTCGATGGAGACGTATACGTCTTGCCCGCGGGCGCGCCCGACTCGCCACCCGACGTCGGTAGGGGTGGGTCTGGCCAGGTCGGGGCGGAGTTGCTGGGCGCGACGCAGCACGGCGCGGGCGGAGAGATGGTCGCGGATTTCGGAGGTGCTGGCGAATCCGGTCCGGGTGCGGAGGTCCGCGATGAATGCCCGGTCCGATTCCCGGTACCGGCGCACCGCCCTCACCAGCCACACGGCGAGCCCGGCGACGAGGAGGACGGCGGCCACGTCGGCGACTCGAATCCACTCAACCGGCAGGACGCACCCGGCGGGGATTGCGTACCCGGCCGGGTTGCCGGTGATCGCCAGCCCGAGGCCGGCAAACAGGTTGCCCGGTGTGGGGCGGGTGCCGCAGACACGCCCCGTGATCGCCTCGGCGAGGAACCCGAACGCGACGGCCAGGATCACCCCGCCTGCGATGGTGATCGCGACCGTCTTCCCCAGCACACCCTGCGACATGGCCAACCCTCGCTTTCAGAGTGCCTCGGCGGCCGCGGCGGCCGCGCCCAGCCAGGCGTCTCGGGTGCGCCGGTGCAAGGCGTCGAAGCGGAGTTGCCCGGCTTTGAGGGCGGGATCGAACGGGACGATCTGGACGGCGCGGACGTGCGGGGCGAACCCGTCCGCGATCCGACGGGCCACGGTCAGAGCAGGTTCGGATTGGGTGACGATGACGACGGCATTCGCGGCCAGTGCCGCGGAACGCTCGTCACGCCCATGGAGCGCGTCCAGGAGGAGGGCGGCGGATTCGGCGGACTCGGGGGTTGCGAGGGTGGGGATCACGAGTTGGTAGGAGGAGTCGATCATCCGCAGCCACCGTTCGGCGGACTCATCGTTGCCGGAGTCGAAGATCACGAGCCGGTAGTAGCGGGCGGCGACCTGCATCAGCAAGTCGAACTCGGCCGCTTGGATGCGTTGATCGGTGGCGAGCAGTTCTGGGTTGGAGCGGAGGACGTCGTACCGGTCGGTGGCCTGGTGGTGCACGAACCGGGTGATGTCGGACACTCCTGCGGACGGGCTGAGGAGGGTGGGGGCGGCGGGGAGTAGGTCGCGGAGGGTGGTGTCGTAGAGGCCTTGTTCGGTGCGCCAGCCGAGGGTGCCGCGGGTGTCGTTGTTGTCCCAGGCGAGGACCTGCCCGCTGCCTTCCCTTGCGTAGACGGCGGCGAGCATCGCGCACGTCATCGTCTTACCGACGCCGCCTTTGCCGTTCGCGACGGCGATCGTGCGGCATCCCGCCCACTGCCGCGATACGGTCGCCGTCCACGCGGCCCGCTCGCGCTGTGCCGCCGAGGGGCGCACGGTGATTCCGAGGCGGGCGAGCGCGCCCCGCCACCAGGCAGAAGCGGCGGGAGTGTCGATGGTGGAGGTGAGGAAGGTGGGGCGTGTGGGGGACTCCACAGCCGGCAGCGGTCCTGCGCGGAGGCCATCCGGCCGTGGAGTCTGTTCCCTCACCTCCTTTCCCTGCCCCCTGTTGTGGGCGTCGTCGGAACTGCTCGTGGAGTCGGATGCGGTGGTGACAGGGGTGACCGGGGTGAGGGCCCCATCGGTGCCGATGAGGAGGTGGTGGTCGCCGCGGTCGCCGGAGGTGACCAGTTCGACCGGGGTTCCGGTGCGGCGGGCCTCGTCGGTGGCGCGGCGCAGGATCGTGTGCCGGATGTCTTCGCCCCCGGTGGCGGTGATCGGTTCGGTGTGCCCGTCGAGCGTGACGAAGGTGGCGTGGGGGCCGGTCACGGTCGCATAGGTGCGGGGGTGGGTGACGGTGCTCATGATCAGAGCTCCTCTGTGAGGTCGCGGGTATCGGGGAGGAGCCACCCGTCCAGGCTGGTTTCCGGGGTGGGGTCGGGACCGGGCCAGTAGGTGTCGAGCGTGGTGGGGTCGATCAGCCGGAGCTCGGCGTCGTTGTGGTCGGCGGGGGTGACGGCGTCGTCGGTGGCGAACAGGTCGTACTCCCACGGGGTGGAGGTGGCGAAGCAGTCCACCAGGTAGGAGTACTGGCCGACGTAGGCGAGGAACTCGCCTTTACGCAGCAGCCGGGCCATCTCCACGTGCGGGGCGGGCAGGTTCAGCCGAGTGCGGAGGGCGGTTTGTTCTTGGTGGTTGACGCGGAAGATGAACTTGTTTTCGATGTCCCCGACGATCGAGTAGGCGAGGGATCGTTGTAGGGAGTCGGCGTCGCCGACCGCGTCCAGGTCGCCCATCTTGTGCAGGATCACGATGTTGCTGATCCCGTAATGCCTGCTGAGTTTGAGCCACTGTTGGAACATCTGCAGGGATGCCAGCGAGGTCATGTCCCGCCATCCTTCTTCACGCACCACGTAGCGGGTGCGGTGGGCGGCTCGGTCGCTGATGACGGCTTGGATCCACGCGGTGGAGCACACCTGGGTCAGTTGCGCGGCCAGGTCGCCGCGGGCGAACAGTTCGCTGGTGTCGGTGACCACGATGGGGGCGTCCTGGTCGAATGTGACGGTAGAGGCGTCTTCGAACAGGCCGGATAGATCGCCCTCGACGAACCTGCGCAGCACGAACCGGGGTTGGATGGCGCCGTCCGCGGCGTGGAAGGCGGCATCCGTGTCCGCGGCGAGATGCCCGAGTTGCTCGTAGACGCCGCGCAGCGTCGGCTGGTCGCCGGTGTGTTCGATACACCGGTCGAGGGCGTCGAGGATTGCGGCATGCTCGACCGCGGTCAGCCGAGACCCGAGGGTCATTTCGATGAGGGCGATCAGGGTGCCGATGCGGCGCTGCTTGACCATCTGCTCGTGCTGCTCATCGGTCGTGTCCGTCCGGCGGGGTCCGCGGTCGAGCGGGTTGAGGCGGGTACCGGTGCCGCCGCCGAGGCGGATCACCCGCCCACCGGGGATGGCTTCGGCCACGGCCACCCATTCGCCTTTCGGATCGGAGGGGACTACGACCTGGTGCCCGAACGCGATCGACCGGGTCACGAGGGTTTTCACGGTGGCGGATTTCCCACCCCGGTACGCACCGAGCACGAGGATGTTGGTGGAGAAGGTGCCGCGTTCGGTGGAGTCGACATACGCCTCCCACGGGGAGAAATGCCACAGCGCGTCCGCGTTCAAATCCACCCCCAGGATCGGGCCCCGGTGACCGAGCCCGGAGTCGGCTACGAACGGGTAGATCCCGGCGATGTGCTGCGAGGTGGCCTGATGGGCCGGGATGACCGCTTTCGCGAGATTCCAGTACCCGCCCTGCACCAGCCCCGGCCCGAACGGACCGGGCACCGCCGCCTCCGGGAGAGAACGGTCTTTCCTCGACGACCGTGCTGGCCTCTCGGGCGGTGCCCCTTGGGCGATCTG
>NZ_HG779766.1:0-22577 GCF_000582705.2 Microbacterium sp. C448 | reverse complement strand
AGGTCGGCGGGGGTGAAGGTGGCGGTGTGGCGGGCCATCACTTCATCCCCAACCCGATCGGCAGCGCGTTCACCATCAACGCTTCGGCCTGCTGGCAGTACAAGACCTGCGCCTCCATCCCGGCACGAGACAGCGCGTTGCGCATCCCGGCCAAGGCCTGGTCGAGGCGTTCCTCGTCGGGCGCGGTGATGGTGAGGTAGGCGCCGTAGTGGAACTCGCCGTGCCCGTTCGCGATCTCCTGCTCCTGCTGCTCCAGCGCGCGCCAGTCCGCGGCGTCCGCTGCCGACCCGTCCGCGCCCCGCTTCGCCCGCAGCGACTCGTTGCCCCGCCATACCTTCTTCTCCTCCCGGATCCGCTTCAACGCCTTCGACACCGGCACCGGCGTCAGCACGATGGACAGGATGTGGGTGATCGCCTCCCCGGTGTTCGGGTGCCGGGCGAACACGATCGGGGCGAGGAACCCGACGGGCGAGTCCGATCGCGGCCATTCGTGCACCCACAGGGTGGTGTGCACGCCCGAGTCGGTGACGACAATCCCGTTGCGGTGCGCGGGTTCGTCCAGATACATCGGCCCAATCGCCACCGGGTCCACCCCGGTCAGGGCATCGGGACGGTTCTGCACGACCGCCGCGAACTCCGGGTCGAACGCGAGCCGCCCCAGAGCGGCGACGTCGCGCGGGGTCAGCCAGCGGCGCACGGTGATCTTCGCCGCCGTCAGGGCGTCGGCGAGGTTGCCGGCTTCGATCTGCGCCAGGGCGAGAATCGCGTCCTGGCCACCGCCGAGCGCCTTCAGCTGTGAGCCGAGGACGACCAGGTCGAGGGTGAGGATCAGGTAGTTGCGGTGGGCGACCTCGAACCGTTCGGACCGGTCCATCACATCCTGATAGTTGTGCGCGACCGGGGAGTCCGGGTTGAGGTCTTGGACGCGGCGGACGGTGTCGTAGTGTTCCCGGGCGGCGCGGATCGTGGTCGGCAAGGTGCGTTCCTGCAACGTCACTCGCTTCACCCCCGGGCGTTGCGTGAACGGGCCCAGGACCCGGTCGAACTGCTCGGCCAGGTCGAACCGTTCCGGCAGGTCATGCATCAAAAACCCCTGCACCTCGAGCTCTGCGATCACGGACACGGACCGGTCGTGGGGGTTGTAGACGGCGCCGGCCTGGCCGGTGTCCCACAGCTGGATCGAGGCCCGCGTACCGGGAAGGTTCAGCGTCCCGGCCAGGCGTGGCCGTTCGGGGCGGAACGTGTGCGTGGTGGCGCCGCCGGCGTGCCGGACTTGCTTCATCAGCCACAGCCCGGCCATCCGCGGGGTAGAGACCCCGTGGATGCTGGTGAGCGCGGTCACGCCGAACCCGAGATACAGCGGCGCCCCATACAACAGCCCCAGCGGGCCGAACCTGTTCACGAACACCAGCAGGATCAGCGCCGCCGTGGCGAGGAAGGCGAGTTGCCAGGGGTCCATGCCCATCACGACGCCTTGCCGTGACCGGCGCGGCAACCGGACAGGGCGCGCGTACTCGGGTGTGGCGGTCATAACGATCTCCCATCCGTGGTCGGAGGTTGCGGCGACGTCGCCGGCGGACGTGACGGCGCGGGCTTCCCGGCACTACCGCTCGACCCAGGACCGCTCGACGGGGCGGTGCGGGTCTGGGCGGGAGAGAGCGCACCGCGCGGCGAATCCGCCGACGTCGAGCGTGTCGAGGCGGACCTCGGAGAGGGGCCGGTGGATGCGGACGAGCTGCCGGCCGGGCGCACACCGGAGGGTAGCCCGCCCAGGCGGGTGGGGATCTGTGCAGCGGAGCGGGCGGCGCCGGTGGCCATCCGCCCGCCGTGCGAGCCGAGACGGGACCCGACACCGTCGGCGGCGACCGCACCGGCGAAGCTGAACAGTCCGAAGATCGCGAACGGCGCGAACGCCACCAACACGAGCCCGACCAGCAGCGGCCAGGACTGCGGGTTCCAGATCGTCTTCACCCCGGCGAGGCCGTTGATGATGAGGGTCACGAACCCGATCGTGAGCGGCCCCGTCAGCAGCAGTACGATCACCGCGGATACATACCGGACCACCCATTGCGGTCCGATGCCGCGGACCGGGAACAGCATCCATGCAACCGGACCGACCATGATCAGCGCGGCCAGCACGATGTTGCGGAACGCGAACACCAGCATGAGCAGCAGCATCCCGAGCATAAGGAGGAAGTGGATGAGGAACGCGAAGAAGTAGTTCGCCTGTCCGCCCGCCCACATCACCGACTGCAACGTCGAGTACATGCTGGCGGGGCCCTCGCCGTTGAGGATGTACCAGGTCATCTCATCGACCGCGTTCAACAGATGTCCGGTCAGCCACAGCGTGATCGCGACTGCGGGGATCGCGATGAAGGACCGCACCAACGCTCCGACCAGTTCGGCCCGGTCGCCCGAGACGACCGCGGCGGCGATGGCCCACACCATCGCCCCGAACGTGATGATGAGGATCGCCCACTGCCAGAACGACCACTGATCGACCGCCGCCGTCCACAACAGGCTGCTGGTATCGAAGCGCATGTTCTCCGCGACGAGGAACATCATCCCGGTCGCCGCCAACGCCATCCCGCGACCGGCATTCTCGAACGTGACGCAGACGGCATCGCCAAGGCTGCACCCGTACTTCACAGTGAGCGCCTTGCCTCCGTCGGATTGGATCGCCCGCGCGTGCCCCTCGTAGGTCGTGCAGACCGTCGCCTTTTCGCCGCCCAGAGAGACGCCTATGAAGCACTGCTGAGGTGTGACGTTTCCTGGATCGGTCGGTGTGCAGGTGACTTGTCCGCTGGCGATCTGGCAGTCGACGGGATAGGCGGGAGCCGACCACGGTTCTCCGCCAACGACCTCCATCCGCACAGGGCTGGGGGCATGCGTCGTCATCGCTTGCGCGGCGGTGCCGGATCCCACGGTCAGCGCGATGCCCACGACGATGCCGAGACGGAGAACGCGCGACAGGTTCATCAGAAACCGAAGTCGAAGTTCACGAACCAGGCGAATAGACCGGATGCGGCGCCAAGCACGGCGGCGGCGATGAAGATCCAGAGGATGTTCTCGCCTGCCCAGGTGCGGACCCGGTCCGATGCCAACCCGCGGAATGCGAGGGCAGCGCCGGCGATGATCAACATGATCAGCACGACCAGCATCGCCCCGGCCAGGATGTAGGACGCGATGACTTGGAAGCCTTGGAAGAACGGGGCCGAGAAGTCGGGTTGGATGTCGGGGATGTCGACATTCCCGGGAGTGGTGCGCCTGGACATGATCGTGCTCCCTTGCTCGGTGGCCTACATCAGGGGGAGGCCGCGGGCGGCCATGAACGGCTCCGGGGCTACCGGAGTTCCGGAATCCCGGACTTCGAAATGCAGATGGCAGCCGAACGACTTCCCCGTGTTGCCTTCCGCGCCCAGCGGGGTACCGGCGGTGACCGCCTGCCCGACGGTGACGCGCAGCGAGTCCCACTGCATGTGGCCGTAGAGGGTGACGATCTCGCCGCCGTGGTCGATGCGGACCGCGTTGCCGTAGCCCTGATAGGAGCCGGCAGTGATCACTTCGCCGGGCCCGGCGGCGTAGACGGTGGCTCCACAGCCTTGGGCCATGTCGTAGCCCTGATGATCCGTGGAGCAGTAGCTGCATCCCTGCACCGGGTTGTACCCGAACCCGCGACCTTTGGAGTAGTCCCCGGCGAGCGGAAATCCCCACTCGCCGCTGACCGCTGGAGCGGCACCGGACCCAGCCGAGGTGGTGCTGACGATGCTGCCCGCGACGGCGAACGGGACGGCGATCAGCGGCGTCAGCAGGAACGCGACCGCTAGGAGGGCAGCGAGGCTCGCCCCGATCAGGATCTTCCGGCCAGTCCTCGTGTTGAGGGCTGCGGCGGCGACCATCGGGGCTCCCATGTCAGAGCTCCAACGGCTCCGTGAAGTAGCGGACCACCTTGCAATCCCCAGCCTGTTGCGCCGACTCGAGTGTCGGCACCGATGCCGGCCCGCAGAGCACCTGGACGCTCACCCGCACCGGTTCCTCGTACGCCGTCTCCCCTCCGTCGCCATCTGACCGGGTGAACGTCAACGTCACGTCCGAAGTGCCGATCGACATGTCACCGGATGCGTCATCGCTGACGGCAACGTAGATGACGTCCCCACTCGTCTTCGCTACGACGCGGCCATCCTCGCGGGCGAGCGAGTCCCACTCCTCCTGAGGAAGGACAACACCCGTCCGCAACTCGACCTGCGCGTCGTCTACCGATGACTGTTGGTCGGCTTCCGACGTGTAGCGGGTGTCTGGCGTGAACCAGCTGTCGAGGTAGTCCAACCATTCTTCGCGGGTGCTCAATGTGGTGTCGAACGTGGAAGCCGCTTCGAGCGCGGCCGGGATATAGGTCTCGGGGTCAGTTGTGATCGGCTCCGGTACCCATCCACGCTCAGAGACCGCAGGATCCACGAACTCACCGCCCGCTGATTCCGTTCCACCCGGGCTCGGAGTATTCGAGTTTCCGCCGGGGCTACCGGTAGGGGATGGGGAGGAGAGGGTGGAGCTGACGATGATCGCGACAATTCCGGCGATCAGGACGAGGCCGCCGATGATCGCCCACGCGAGTCCGCGCCGCCCTGAAGCCTGATTTGTCGTCATTGGTCAGCCCTCCTGATCTTGCAGGATGGCCACCGTGCACGGGGAGAACGGCTCGAGCGACGGTCGCCGTGGCGGCATCTTACGCATCCGGGGGCAGCACGGAAAAGGAACCGACCCAAGGTTGTGGACAACTCGGCACAAATGCGTGCGTGTGGACACCTCGCGACAGAGCCGAGTTGGGTGAGCGAATTTTAGGCCGTGAATGAGCGAGTCGTCTGTAGGAAGTTTGGGGGACAAGGCTGCGAGCGCCGCGTTCGACCGCGGTGCCTGTGGCTTGCTCAACCCGACCATGACCACACGGTATAGCAGTGTTGTCTTCGAGTAAACCCCTAAGTCGTATTGTTTGCTGGACGTGTGCACGGTCGGTGCAGCAGAATGGACCTCATGCCTCGTATCGCTCAGCCAGCGGGTTCCGAGGGTTCCGAGGAGCCGATCGCGCTTCTCGGGAGCCTCGTCAAAGCAGCGGTCCTGCGATACCTGCGATCGAACCCGGACGTCACCGCCGGCCCCATCTGCGACGCACTTGAACTTGGTGCGTCGACGATCAAGCCGATCCTCGACGAGCTCGCAGCGGCCGGCCTCGTCATCGCCGACCCACCCCCGGTAGAGGGGCAGTCCCGGAGAGGGATCTGGATCAAGTACCGCGTGAACGACGAGGCCGTCACCGACCTCTACCTCCGGTTGGGAATGGCGATCGGCGAGTTCTGAGCGGCCGCTCGCCGGTTCGCACCTTCCGGAGATCTGGGCGCTCTTGGGGATCGCGACGAGATAGCGTGCCAGGACAGCGCCGCGTTGTGCGAAGCGGGGCGATCGGGGGCTTGTCGATTCGGATCCGAAGGCGGCGGCGGCGGACGTGCTGGTCGATTGAGATCAATCGGCGAAACACAACCGCCGCAAGCGTCAACCCTGCGGGGGCATCGGGCTTGAGCCACGTGAGACCGTGTCGTCGCAGCGACCGCGACCGCGACACCGTCCGTCGGGTAGCTACGCATGCGCCAAGTCACGTCGATTGCCACGCGCTCGGGTCGATGCCATGCGGCCCTCCTGGTCGTTGATGGTGTCCTTCTACGGGTCTGAGTGTGAGTCAGCTGCGCCTTCGCCATGCGGCGGCTTGGGGATCTGACTATGAGACTGCAGTTCGCGCAGGAGGAATCGGCTGGGCAAGCCCAGGCTGACGTCCTCAGCATTCTCGATCACTCGGCTCTCGACCAGGCGGTCGACAATGGCTGGATCGCCGAGTACACACCCCAGGAGGCGGACGCCCTTCCGGCGGAATACGCACGCGCGGGCTACTACTACGCCGTCCAGAGCGTCACCTCGCCGGTCATCGCATACAACACAGACAAGGTCACGCCTGAAGAGGTCGAAAAGCTCCAGGCCGACCCGATGGGCTTCCTCGAGAGCAAGGGCCTCACCGATCGTGTCGGCGTGGTCGCCCCTCAGGCTGGCCAGCAGCTGCAGGCGTACTGGTACCTCTACTCGGATGGTCCTGCGGCCGAAGACTTCGGCTGGGATGGTCTGGGCGGCATCGCGGCCAATACTGGCGCCATCTCGGATACCGTGACGATCGCGCAGAACGTCATCCAAGGTGAAGTCGACTTCGGGCTGCCGCTCGCCGACAGCTACGTGATCTCGCTGATTACCGGCAGCGGCGCCCCGCTCGGCTTCGTCTACCCAGACCCGACTGTCGCGGTCATGTCCGCTCTTGCGGTCGTCGAGAACGCGCCCCACCCGAACGCCGCGCGGCTGTTCTCTGAATGGGCCGCCTCCGCCGACGGTGTCAGCGCGTGGGCGGTGGGTGCGAACAACGCCCCGATGCGCAGCGACGTCGAGGACCCTCGTACCTACCTCGACGAGCCCTGGTTCTCGCCGAAGACGGACGACGTCTGGAGCGACTTCGGTTCGGATCCCGAATTCCTCGAGGCCATGACAGCCGATGGCTGGTACTTCCCGAAGTGGAACGAGACGTTCGGCTACTCAGGATGAGCACACGCGACCACACCATGACCACGACCGAAGCGAAGGAACATTGATGAGTACCAGAACACGTAGGGTCCTATGCGCAGCGATCCTCACCGCGGCCGCGATCGGCCTCGCGGCATGCTCGTCGGGGCCTGCAACACCGGTGAGCTCATCGTCGGGCGACGCGTTCGATTTGGCGACCCTGACGGCAGCGGCCAAGGCCGAGGGCAGCCTCACGATCTACGGTGATGCCTCCGAGGCCAGCCTCCGAGGGTGGGCCGACAAGTTCACCGAGGAGTACGGCATCCAGGTGTTCATCGTGCGCAACACTCCAGGCCCGCTGTTTCAGCAGTTCGCCCAGGAAGCATCGGCTGGGCAGCAACAGGCCGACGTCATCAGTATCGTCGACCATGTTGCACTGGACCAGGGCATCGAGAATGGCTGGATCGCGGAGTACACACCTCAGTATGCGGATCAGTATCCCGAGTCCGAGAGCCGGGCGGGGTACTACTATCCGGTCCAGAACGGCAACGCCCAGACGATCGCGTACAACGCCGACAGCCTTTCAGACGATGAGATCGAACTCATTCAGGAGAAGGGACTTGACGCGCTGACCGACCCGATCTTCGCGGGCCGCGTCGGTGTCGTCAACCCGCAGATCTCCTCGGGCGTCCAGGCGTTCTGGTACCTGTACACGGACGGTGCAGCGAAGGGTTTCGGCTGGGATGGTATGGAGGGCATCGCCAAGAACGTCGGCATGATCTCCGACACCCTGACCCTGGGCCAGAACATGATTCAGGGCGAGATCGATATCGCGGTGCCGATGGTCGACTCCTTCATCTCGTCGCAGATCGCCAACAACGGTGCCCCGCTCGAGTACGTCTATGCGACACCGACCATCGGTCAGACCGATGGTGTGGCCGTCGTGCAGAATGCGCCCCACCCGAACGCAGCACGTCTGTTCTTGGAGTGGGCTGCTCTCCCCGAGACGAACGCGTTCTACTCGACGATCTCGCAGTCCGCTCCGACCAACGTGAAAGCGACTGATTCTCGCAAGATCGTGAATGAGGCATGGTATGCGCCGGCCGGAGATGACACGTGGTTCGACTTCGGCAGCGACGAAGCGTTCCTGACGGCGATGAAGGCCGACGGCTCCTACTTCCCGAAGTGGAACGAGACCTTCGGATACTCCGGATGAATGTGACGGTCGGCGAACACGCGATGAACATCGGAACGGAGCTGTGATGCGCACGAAAGGCGTGTACGCAACGCTGCTCATAGTCGCAGCGACAGGCCTGGCTGCGTGTTCGTCGGCCGTGCCCACAACGGTCACAGCACCTACCGAGAGTGGGAGCGCCTTCAACCTCGAGGCGCTAACGGCGGCAGCACAGGCCGAGGGCAGTCTTACTTTGTACGCGGACTCGACCGAGTCGGTTCTGCGGGGTTGGAGTGACGGCTTCACCAAGGAGTACGGCATCCCGGTGACGATTCTGCGTAACACCGCTGCACCGCTCTATCAGCAGTTCGCGCAAGAGCAGTCGGCCGGGCAGGCGATCGCCGATGTGTTCGGCGTGGTTGACGCAGCCACGATGGCGGATGCGCGGGAGAACGGTTGGATCGCGCAGTACACGCCCCAGAACAGCGACCTCCTGTCGAAAGATCTCGGCGACCCGGGCTACTACTGGGCCCTGCAGAGCTCTACCCAGCAAACCGTCACCTACAATCCCGACAACGTGACTGAGGACGAGGTCGAGTTGATCTTGAAGGACCCCGTCAAGGCCATGACTGACCCACGGTTCGCCGGTCGGGTTGGCGTCGTTCAGCCGCAGGTGTCCCAAGGTGTCGGGGCGTTCTGGTACCTCTACAGCGACGGCGCCGCCGCCGCCGATGTGGGTTGGGACGGCCTTGAGGACATCGCCGACAACACAGCGATGATCGCGGACAACCTCACGCTGGTGCAGAACGTCATCCAGGGCGAGATCGACTTCGCCTTCCCGATCGTCGACTCGATCCCGGCAGCTCAGATCGTCCAGAACGGCGCTCCGCTGCAGTTCGCCTACGCGACGCCAGCGACCGGATCGAGCGCACTCACCGGAATCGTCGCAGACGCCCCGCACCCGAACGCCGCGCGGCTGTTCCTCGAGTGGGCCGCAGAGCCCGACGCGAACTCGCTCTGGTCGAAGCTGTCGCAAACCGCCCCGATCAATGCCGAGGCGACTGACGGACGTGAGTTCACCGACCTGGACTGGTACCAGCCGGCGGGCGACGACACCTGGTTCGACTTCGGCACCGATCCCGAGTTCCTCGCGGCGATCAGTGCAGATGGCGACTACTTCGATCGCTGGAATGAAATGTTTGGATACACCGGATGACGACCATCAATGCCCCCGCCCCGGCCACCAGCAGCGGACGAAACGGGGATCCCGACCCGCCGACGAGGAAGACTACAGCGGAGGCGGTGACGCGTCGGAAAGCGACTAAGCGCGGGCCGAGCCCGTTCGCGGTCGTCATCCTGATCCTGCTCGGCGGCCTGATCCTCGTGCCCGTAGCGATGGTGTTTTTCGGCGCCTTCCAAAGCGCGGCGCCCGGCCTTCCCGGCACCACGTTCTCGCTTCGGGCGATCATGGAGGTCTACGGGACCACGGCGTACCTCGGCTCTCTCATCGGCACACTCCTGATGGCGCTCAGCGTCGCAGTACTGGCGGTGGTCTTCGGTGCGTTGGCGGCCTGGATACTCGCGCGCACCGACGTGCGGCTTCGAGCAGTTCTCGAACTCGGCGTGATCGTTCCGTTGTTCATCTCGCCCTTCATCGGCGCAGTCGCCTGGAACATGCTCGGCGCGCCGCGCTCGGGCATCATCAACGTGAACCTGCGCTGGATCTTCGGCACCGACGCGACATTCATCGACATCGGCACAGTGCCGGGCGTGATCTTCGTGATGCTGCTGTACTTCCTGCCCTACACCTACATGCTCATCTCGGCGTCGCTGAAGAACATGGATCCGGGTCTCGAAGAGGCGTCTTACATGAACGGCCGCGGCATCGTCGCGACTGCGATGAAGGTCACACTCCCGATCGTCCGCCCCTCACTGACGGCCGCGTTCTTCATGATCGCTGTCTTCGCGACCGGGATCTTCGCGATCCCCGCCGCCCTCGGCCTTGACACGGGCTTCTCACCGCTCGCCGTGCAGGTCTACCGCAAGATGACGGTCTTTCCATCTGATCCGCCCGCGGCAGCCGCGATCGGTACGCTTATCTTCTGGTTCACCCTGGCCGGCATCTACTTCTATCGCCGCTCTATTCGCAACAGCGCCCGGTTCGTCACGGTCGGTGGAAAGGCCACGCGTCCGCGCGTCGTGAAGCTGGGCTGGGCACGCTGGCCAGTCACGATCCTCGTCGCGCTCTACGGATTCCTGGCGGCGGTGCTGCCGTACGCGGCGATCATCCTCATTTCGTTGTCGCCCTACACGATCACAGACTTCCGCAAGATGCAGTTCTCGCTCGACAGTCTCTGGACGGTCGTCACCTCCCCGGATGTGACCAGCGCCTTGCTCAATACCGTGTGGATCGCACTGCTCGCACCCACTGTGGCAGTGCTGATCGGCCTTGGTGTCGCCTATATCACCGTGCGCGAACGCGGACGCATCGCCACGATCATCGACTACATCTCGAACTTCCCAATGGCGGTTCCGGGAATCGTGTTCGCAACAGGCATCATTTGGCTCTATGTGCGCACGCCGCTGTATGCGACGCTGGCGCTGCTGATAATTACCCTGGTCGCCACGTATATGCCGCAGGCGACTCGATTCGCAGCCACCGGCTTGATGCAAGTCGATGGGTCCCTGGAAGAAGCCGCGCGCATGTCCGGCGCGAGCAAGTTCCGCGCGATTACCACGGTCACCATGCCGCTCGTTGCCCCGTCACTGATGTCGGCATGGGTGCTCCTGTTCATCTTCTCGTCGCGGGAGGTGAACGAGGCGGTGATCGTAGCCGGTCCCCGCTCCCAGCCACTGTCCGTGCTCGCCTGGAACTACGTCGAGAACGGCTCGCTCAATCAGGCCGCAGTAGTCGGCCTGTTGATGTCGCTCGTGATGCTTGCCGGATTGATCCTGGCGAGATATGTCTTCCGCGTCCGACTCACCTCCTCCCAACTGTGAACATCCGAATCAGTACCCACGCAGAGATGGAAACCCAATGTCTATGACGATTGACAGGACGACGACCGCGACGCAGGAGCGCGTCGGTGCGTCGCTGAGCGTCCGAGATCTGCGCATCCACTACGGCAACGTCGAGGCGGTGAAGGGCATCTCATTCGACATCCTGCCGGGAGAGTTCCTCACGCTCCTCGGCCCTTCCGGATGCGGCAAGTCAACGACCCTGCGCTGTATCGCAGGCCTCGAACCCGCCTCCGCAGGCACGATCACGATCGACGACACGGTTGTGGCAGGTCCCGGAAAGCACGTGCAGCCCGAGAAACGTGGCATCAACATGGTGTTCCAGTCGTACGCTGTGTGGCCGCACATGACTGTCGAGAAGAATGTCGGCTACGGCCTCAAGGGCCTGCAAAAGGACGAGATCAAGACCCGCGTCGACGAGGTTCTCGACCTCATCGGGCTCGGCAAGTTCGCGAAACGGTACGGCACTGAGCTCTCCGGTGGTCAGCAGCAGCGTGTTGCGCTCGCCCGCGCGATCGTCACCCGTCCGAAGGTCCTCCTCTTTGATGAGCCGTTGTCGAACCTCGATGCGGGACTACGCGAGCAGATGAGGTTCGAGATCCTCGCGCTGCAGCGTGCCGTCGGGATCACCGCGGTCTACGTCACGCACGACCAGACCGAAGCTATGTCGATGTCCGACCGGGTCGTGCTGCTCAACGACGGTCTGGTTGAGCAATCCGATGCGCCGCGCGAGATCTACTCCCGGCCGCGCACTGAGTTCGCCGCGAACTTCGTTGGTCATGCGAACATCCTTCCCGGCCGACTCGATGGCGCCCGTGAGCGGTTGACCGTCCCGGGCATCGCCACGCCCGTCCTTGCCGCCGAGACCGCCGCCAACGATGTTCACGAGTCCGCCTCCGCGGTCTTCCGCGCCGAGAGCCTGCTCGCCGGGAGCGCGGCGGAGTCGGCAGAGAACGTATGGCCGGCGAAGGTCGAGCGAGTCTCATACCTCGGTCGTCACCTCGACGTGCTGTACTCGGTCGGCGACTCGAAGGTCCGTGGTGAGCTTCCGTCGGCGACGCCGATCGTTGTCGGCGACACGGTCACCATCGGCATCCGCGCTTCCGACGTGCACTTCGTGCCGCACACCGAGGCCTAGCATGCGAGCGCAGGTCGCGATCGTCGGCGTAGGAACGACGAAACAGGGCGAGCTTCCCGGTCGGACAGCGAACGAAATCGCCATCGAGGCGATCGAACTCGCGCTCGTGGACGCCGGACTCACGAAGGCAGATGTCGATGGGCTCATAACCTGCCGGAATCTGCATGACCGTTTCGGCATCGACGAACAAATCGGGCACCTGCTCGGAGTGAACCCGAGGTTTGGCGCGACCCTCGATTACGGCACGGGCAACTTCTCGCTTCATCTCGCGGTGATGGCGATCGAGGCGGGTATGGCCGAGACAATCGTGCTTGCATACGGCACGAACCAGCGCTCGATGCGCTCGGGATTCGGCATCTCGGTCGGGGGCGGTGCCGAAATGGCGGCGCTCGCCGGAGTTGTGCATGTCGCCGGACCGGCGGCGCTCGCATTCCGGCGCCACCAGGAGCTGTATGGCACAACTGAGGAACAGTTGGGCTGGGTGGCGGTCGGCCAGCGTGAGTGGGCGCAGAAGAATCCGTTGGCCATCTTCCGTACTCCGCTCACGATTGACGACTATCTCTCGAGCGATCCGCTCGTAGCGCCGCTGCGCCGTGCCGACCTCACGATGATCTCGGATGGGGGGGCCGCTCTCGTGGTGACCTCGAAGCAGCGCGCGAAGGATCTTCCAAAGCAGCCCGTCATGATCGACGGCATGGCCGAGCGCACCGCCTTCCGGGCTGACCACGATCGCGACAGTCTGATGCGCCCCTGGCTCGGCGAACTCGCTCGTGATCTCTGGGCCAGCAGCGGGTACCGCCCCGAAGACATCGATGCCCTCTACATCCAGGATGCGACATCCGTATGGGTGCTCCAGATGCTCGAGTGGTACGGCTTCGCACCGGTCGGCGAGGGAGGCCGCTTCCTCGCCGAAGGTCACACCCGACCGGGCGGTTCCCTGCCGGTCAACACGAACGGCGGCCAACTCTCCGAGAGCTACATGTGGGGATGGCTCCACCTTTGTGAGGCCGTCCGCCAGCTGCGCGGTGAAGCAGGGGAGCGCCAGATAGAGGGGATCGAGGTCACCCTCGATTGTTCATCTCACGACTTTCTTAAGGGGGCGGCGTCAATTCTGACGACGAGATCATGACGTACCAAGGACTGCTTCCTGACACGCACAACGTGCTCACCGCCCCGTTCTGGGCCGCGACCCACGAGAGACGGCTGACGGCGCAACGATGCAGCTCCTGCAGTGTGTTCCGCTGGCCGCCCAGTGAGTTGTGCCCAGAGTGCGTCAGTACCGCCGCCACGTGGACGCAGCTCGCGGGCACCGCCGAGGTGTGGAGCTATGCCGTCTATCACCGCTCGATGCACCCGGCATTCACGGCTGTGCCCTATACGGTCGCGCTCCTCGAACTTCCCGAAGGCATCCGCATGTACGGAGCCGTGGTGACCTCGACCGGTGACGCCGATGCCGATGGCGAGGTGAAGATCGGCGACCAGGTGCGAGCAGCGTTTGAACGCACCGAAGACGACGTCGTTCTCGTCCGATGGATTCCAAGCGAGGAAGAATCGGCCCTCGCTGCCGTACAGCTGGAGGAGCAGCCATGACCGACCACGCGAGGCAGGTGAGCTCGACACGCAAGGGGCCGCTGGAACACGTCACCATCCTTGACCTCACCCAGCACCTCTCAGGTCCATTCGGGAGTCAGATCCTTAGCGATCTCGGCGCACGTGTCATCAAGGTCGAGCCGCCCACAGGCGACCCGACACGGCGCATCGGTCCGTACTTCGAAGACGGTGACAGCGCGTACTACCTCAGCGCGAATCGCAACAAGGAGAGCGTCGTCCTCGATCTAAAGGCGCCAGGCGGCGCCGACGCGCTTCTTGCGTTGGCCATGCGTGCTGACGTCGTCATCGAGAACTTCCGCCCGGGTACGCTGGCCAAGCTCGGAATCGACTTCGACGCGCTTCTGCGGGTCAATCCGCGGATGGTGCTGTGCTCGATCACCGGCTTCGGACCGGATGGCCCCTACCGGGCATTGCCCGCGTTCGACATCGTCGTCCAGGCGCTCGCCGGCGGCATGTCGCTCACGGGTGAGGAAAGCGGCAAGTCGGTGCGCTCCGGGCTGCCGATCGGAGACATCTGCGCCGGCATGTACGGTGCAGTCGGCACGCTCGCCGGCCTGCTCGAGGTGGGCAGGACGGGCATTGGCATGCGCATCGACGTCTCGATGCTCGACGCACAGGTGTCAATGCTCTCGTACGTCGCGAGCTACTACCTCGCCTCAGGCGACGTCGCTGGTCGTCAGGGTCGCGGGCACATGAGCATCCCCACCTACCGGGCGTTCACTTGCCGAGACGGCAAAGACATCGTCGTGGCCGCGAACACGCAGCCGTTCTGGCAGGGTCTCGCGCGTGCTTTCGAGCGCGAAGACCTAGTCGCCGATGAACGGTTCCTCGACAATGACCTTCGCAGGGAGCATCGCGACGAACTCGATGCGGCGCTCGAGGCGGCCGTTGGCGAGCTGGATGCCGCCGAGGCTCTGGCGAGGCTTGCGGCAAACGGTGTACCGTCGGCGCCGGTGAACACCGTCGATGCCGCCCTCGCCGACCCCCAGGTGGTCCAGAGCGACATGGTGTTGCAACTCGAAGGCCGCGGGGACAGCATCCGTGCCGTCGGCAACCCGATCAAGACCCACGGAGGCCGCACCCGTCATATCGCCCCGCCCCGACTCGGCGAAGACACCGAGTCGGTGCTGCGAGACGTAGCGGGCCTGACGGATGATCAGCTCCGGAAGCTCTCGTCCGGCGGCGCGATCACCCTCGCTGCACCCCACGAAGGGTCAGCCGCGGCCTATGCCTGATCCATCGGCGGACATCCGATAACAGTTCACAAGGGAAAGAACTCGACATGCTTCGCACAGTCCTGATCGGCGTAACCCACTGGCATCTGCCGCTCTTCCTGGAGCCGATGCAGAAACGCGATGACCTCTCTTATGTAGGCGTCTCCGACCCCGATCTCGCCGGTGCGCAGAAGGTCGCCGAACGACTCGGGACGATCGCCCTCGCGGACTACCGCGAACTCGTTGAGCAGACCAAGCCGGACTTCGCGCTCGTGCTCGGTATCCATGCCGAGATGGCGGCGACGGCCGAGTTTCTCATCGAACGCGGCATCCCATTCATCATCGAGAAGCCGGCGGGACTGAACGGCGCGCAGGTCTCGCACATCGCGGAACTCGCCGCCGAGCGCGACGCGTTCGCGGCCGTACCGTTCGTTTTCCGTCAGAACGGATGGGTCACCCGGATGCGGGAACACTCGGCCGGCGAGCGCTTCGACCATCTCTCGTTCACCATGATCGGGCGGCCGCCGCAGCAGTACGAACGGATGGCGTCGGGCTGGGTGCTAGACCGCGCCCGTTCCGGAGGCGGAGCGCTTATCAATCTGGGCATCCACTTTCTCGACCTCATCCCCTACCTGGTGCCGGACGAGCCGGTCGAGGTAGTGGGCGCCGCGATCTCGAACACGGCTTGGGACCTCTCCATCGAGGACTACGCGTCGGTGATCCTCAAGGTCGGCACGAGTCTTGCGACGATCCAGACCGGCTACCGTTACACCTCGCCGGACGAGTACATGGATATGCACTTCTCGGTGCGGACGGCCGCCTCGTACTACGTCGCCCGTACCCCCACCGAAGTGCAGGTGACCACGCCAGAGGGGGGCATCGAGACGTGGGAGGTCAGCACCATGAACATGAAGACCTACCCGTTCTTCGTGAACGACGCCATCGAGCGGGTGTTGCGGGGAGACATGCCTGCGTTCGACCTCAGCGACGCGGCACGTGCGATGCGTCTGCTAGATCGAATCTACGAGAAGGCCGGTGCGATTCTTCCGTCGACACCGGGATCCGTAACACAGGAATAGGAGAAGACCGTGGCAGAACAGAAGCGTCGGGGCCTGCTGCACGTGCAGATGGACATCGCGCCTGAGCACGAAGACGAGTTGAACACGTGGTACTGGCAGGAGCATCTTCCCGAGCGACTTGCTGTTCCGGGTTTCCTGAGCGGGCGCCGGTTCGAGATCGTCGACGGTGGCCCGCCGAAGTACCTCGCGATATACGACCTCGAGGATGTGTCGGTGCTGGACAGCCCGGAGTATCAGCGGCTCATCAATCCCCCCGATCCGCGGACGAAAGAGATCGGACGGATGCTCAACACGAACATCCGTCGGGTCTACGTCGAGATCCCGCGGCTGGAGGCATAGTCCGGATGAAGCAGCTGCTGCTCTTCCCAGGGATGGCCCAGGATGCACGCGCTTACGATTTGACCGGCTTCCCGCAGGAGCAGGCATACGTGTATCCCGGGCATGGCGGCCGCGAGTCGCAGGTCGTCACTCTGGACGGGCTGGCCGATGAGGCCCTCCGCGGACGAGTCGACCGGCTCGACCTCGTCGGCGTGGCGCTGGGCGGCATTATCGCGCAGCATGTGATGGTCCAACATCCGCACAGAGTCCGCTCGGCAGTCCTCGCAAACACTCCGGCCGGCGTGTCGAACCGGTCTCCGCTGATCGAACGAGCCGAGGCGACCGCCGCGACCGGCCCGCAGGTCGACGAGCTGATCGCACGTTGGCTGCGGCCGTCCACGATCGCAGATGACGGCGAGGCCGTGCGATACCTCCGCGAGGTGCTCGAGACGATCTCGTGGGACGGTCTCGCGAACGTCCAGCGGGCGATGGCCGATCACGATCTCGTGACAGCGCTGGAGGGAAATACTTATCCGGTGACGGTCATCATCGGAGAGGACGACTATGTCGGGATCGGTGCAGCCGAGCGCCTCGCCGCCCTGTTCGTCAACCATCGCGTACGCCGCATTCCCGGCGGACACATGGTGCACCTCGACAACCCCCGGGGATTCCGCGAGACGGTGCTGGAGCATGTCGAATGGGTCGATGACCTCGAACGCGCGGCCGACGGCGCACGCGAATCAGAGAGAAGGAGCGCATGAGCGATACTGAGGTCAAGGGACTGCTGATGGTGCAGATGGAGGTCGCACCGGAGGATGTCGCAGAACTGGATGCCTGGTACTGGGAGGAGCACATCCCTGAGCGCCTCGCCTGTCCGGGGTTCCTGTCTGCGCGGCGCTTCCAGATGGCCGATGGCTCTCCGAAGTTCGTCGCTCTCTATGAGCTCGACGGCATCGGGGCGCTCGAGACCTCTGAATACCGGCACGTGATCGAGAACAGCACAGCGCGCACGAAGGCAGTGGGTCGGATGGCGACCATCACGCGCGTCGAATACGTCGAGCTACACGATCCGGCCCCGCAAGGCGAACCGGCCGCCCCGTGACGACTCTTCTGCTCCACCCGATCGGACTGGACCGGCACACGTGGGACGGCGTAGCGATCGATAACGCGCTGGCTGTCGATCTGCCTGGTCACGGTGGGGCTCCCGGTGCCGAGCTACCGAGCCTCGACGATATCGCCGATGCCGTGCTCGAGGCCGTTCCGCTCGAGCTCGGACCCCTGGATGTCGTCGGGCTGTCACTTGGCGGAATGGTGGCGCTGCACGCCGTGCTCCGGCACCCTCAGCGAATACGGTCTCTGGTGGTGGCATGTGCCCCTGCGTTGTCGCCGGCAGACGCGATGCTCCAGCGGGCGGCCGACACGGAGCGACTAGGCATGGGCGGGATGATGCCCTCAACACTGCAGCGGTGGTTCAGCGCCGACATTCTCGAGCACACCCCGGATTTTGTCGACACCGCAGCGAGGATGCTGCTCGCCAACGACCCGCGTGTTGTTGCACACTTCTGGCGTCTAATTTCGCAGCATGATGTGCGGACACGACTAAGCGAAATTCGCGTGTCCACGACGATCGTCGCGGGTCGAGCCGACCTTTCGGTTCCTCGGCCCGCCGCGCAAGCACTCGCGAGAGGCATTCCGGGCGCACGCTATGTGGAGCTCCCTGGCGCACACATGCTGCACCTCGAGGCCCCAGGCGCCTTCGCCGAGACCATCCGGGAACATACCTTCGTTGCACAGTATTCGTGACTGTAAGACTCGACCGCATTCGGGCTTAATCAGGCCGATGCCGCAGATGCTTGCAGCCATGCGGGAGGTTGATCGGCAAGTGCGCGCGATATGCCTCGCGCAGCCATCAACACGGCGGGTATGTGTTCTCGCACTGCCGGTGTACCTTCACCGCGGACCGCGACCGAGACGGCGGCGATGACGTCTCCGGATGCCGATCTGATCGGAGCCGCAACGGAGACCGCTTCGCTTGTCATCTGTCGATCGCAGATGGCGTATCCGTCGCGACGCACGTCCGCGAGGATCCGACGAAGCGAGCCGTCGTCGACGATAGTGAACGGTGTGAAACGCGGCAGCGTCTTCTCGACCACATCGTTGAACACATCTGCGGGGGCGTGGGCGAGCAGCACCAGCCCCGCACCCGTTGTGCGCATCGGCAGTCGGGTTGCGGCCCGTGTACGGAGCGGTACTGAGCCATGACCGGAGAGATGCGATACGAAGATCGCTTCGGTGCCTTCTCTTACGCCGAGTCGCACGTTTCCATGAGTGGCCTCATATAGGTCTTCGAGGAACGGCAGTGCCGCATCAACCAGCCCGGTGCTGCGCGGAGCAAGCGATCCGAGTTCCCAGAGGTGCAGGCCGATGCGGTACACCCCGTTCTCGTCGCGTTCGAGGCCCCCCCAGTCGACCAGCTCCCCGAGAATGCGGTGCACGGTCGTAAGAGGAAGACTGGTCGATCGGCCGATCGCAGACAGCGACATCGGTCGTCGTGTCCGGTAAAGGGCATCGAGGACGGCGAAGACCTTCTGTGGGGCGGTCAGCGAACGGTCATCGTCAAGGAGCCTTTCGCCGCCAGGCTTGGACTGACCTTCACGAGACATCGCACTCACTCTTTCCCCTGGTCCCGCGCGGTGCCCGGAACAGTATCAGCCTATCCGTCGGTTTTCGTGCCCTTCTCGGCCGTAGGCTGAATGTATGCCTCAGAAGACTTGGTTCATTACTGGCGCGTCTCGCGGCTTCGGCCGCCAGTGGGCTATCGCAGCGCTCGAGAGAGGTGACCGGGTGGCCGCCACGGCGCGAGATATCTCGACCCTCGATGATCTCGTCGAGCGGTTCGGCGATACCATCCTGCCCATTGAACTGGATGTGACTGATCGGCAGTCTGACCTGTCGGCGGTCTCCGCCGCCGCGTCGCACTTCGGCGGGCTCGATGTCGTCGTGAACAACGCTGGCTATGGCCAATTTGGGATGGTCGAAGAGGTGACCGAGAGCGAAGCGCGAGACCAGTTCGAGACGAATGTCTTCGGCGCGCTCTGGGTCACCCAGGCGGCCGTGCCGATCATGCGGGCGCAGGGGTACGGCCACATCATCCAAGTGTCCTCGATCGGAGGAATCACAGCGTTCGTCAACCTCGGAATTTATCACGCGTCGAAATGGGCGCTCGAGGGCTTCTCGCAATCGCTCGCGCAGGAAGTCGCCGAGTTCGGCATTCACGTGACGTTGATTGAGCCAGGTGGATTCGCGACTGACTGGAGTGGGGCAAGCGCCAGCCGCTCGACGCCGATTGCTGCATACGACGGAGCTCGTCAGCGGCGTCAGCAGCAACGCCAATCGCAGGTCCCTGGAAGTCCCGAAGCATCCGCGGCGGCGATGATGCGAATCGTCGACGCCGAGAAGCCGCCGCTGCGAGTATTTTTCGGGACAGCTCCCCGACCAATCGCGGAAGCGGACTATGCAGCGCGGCTCAAGACGTGGGACGAATGGCAGGACATGGCTGAACTCGCGCAAGGCTGACGAGCAACGGTCCCGCGCGCTACGTCCGTGACTCTCCGACGAAATCGAAATGCGAGGGGGTCCTTCGCAGCAGCTCGACTGCTCCACGGTCGGAGATACCACGACCCACGGTTCCTCCGTCGGCAAACGTCGGTTGAGCGTACGCGCCCACTATCATCGCAAGCCGCGCGGCGGTGACAGAGTTGGGGCTCAGATGGATTGGTCCGCCAAGTGTCCCCTCGGGCGAGCACTCTGCGAATCCACGGCCGGCTAGACCGACGAAGCGGCACGTCGCATCCGCACCGTCGAGGGAAAGTCTCGTGTCGATCAGAGGAAGTGCTGCTATCGCGAAGGCACATGAGGGCGGATGCGCGGCAGGCGGTATCGCGTAGAGACCCTGAAGCGGCCACCACGATGAGTTTCGATGCCGCTTCGCGTGGGCCGCGGTCAGCAATACATGAATGCCGGGCCTTGATGACGACGAGCGATCCTTCGGCGTCAGCGCTTTCCTGAATTGCATTGGCGGGCTGCTGGGGCAAGTTCCTCTTGCAGTTGTGGCCGGGTGCTCAGAATTTGACGACTCCGCCCGATTGAACCGATACCCACTAGCCAATCACCGGGGACATACGCGATGTGAACCGACACTGAGAAGGGCAATAGGTGGTGTGCGCAGGTGGATCGAAACTCAAGCCCGCGCAAAGCGACGAAGTCCACTCCTTCAGGCACGGGGCCACCCTTGCGGAGAGGAGCTCGCTCGTCAAGCTCAACACCAGCAAAGACGTCCACGTAGGTCTGCGCAACCCTCCGTGGGGTGTCTGCTAACCGAGTGATCGGCAGTTCTTCCAGCATGTCGGTGAGGAACAGCACCGAAGAGGAGGGTGAGTACCACGACGACAATTGCCGGCTTGGAGGCGTACCTTCGCTGTGTCGAGACATGCATCCGTGGTGTGCCATCCGTTACCACGAACGTGCCGTTCAACCCGGTAGCGATATTCACGCCGGCCAACCCGAGGACGTCACGGTTTACATCCGAACGCTCGCCATGAGCGAGTCGAGTTTCCGCGTGTGGCTCCATTTGCCCAGACCTGCGCCCAGTCGCGAGAACATGAGGCCGGTTTCGGCGCGATCGAAGCTCAGGACATCGACGGGGGCATCGAGGAAACGATGACGCCGGACTTGTGGCTCTCGCGTCGTCCTATTCATCAGCCGAGCGGGTGCGTCTTCGCGATCTCGAACTCGACCCGACCAAGACTTCACGACCCCCGTTTCGACGGGCTCAGACCAGGCAACAAACCGTTCATCGTAGACAGCCTCTCCTGTTCATGCCACAGAGAATTGGCCTCTCATCCTTGGCGGATGAGACCGATGAACGTTTTCCGACACGCGCACATCGGCGCAGCTAATGTAAGAGCACACGGACTGTGAGCGGGGCGTCCTCGTGTGCTTGCGAACCACGATGACTGGTGAGAGATCGCCGCACACCTGGGGATCACTCACCGCATGGTGAAGTCCCTCACGCGTTCCACTTACCGCAAGCTCGAAGTCCCCACGTGCCGCGCCGCCGTACGAGCATCGGCCAAGACAAAGTCGCTGATCCGACTCCCTCACCTTGACTGATCCCACTCCCTCACCTTGAAATGTTGGCCCAGATGATTCGTTTCCTCCTCCAGATCCTTTCTCAACTCGTGCTCGGCGCGATCGCGCTGATCGTGGTTCACTTCACGCTCACCGGCGTCACTCTCACTTTCACGGGGTTCTTCATCGCTCTCGGCGTGTTCACGCTCTCGCATGTCATCCTGGGGCCCTTCGTGCTCTCCATCGCTCAGCGCTATGCCGCACCCCTTACTGGCGGAGTAGGGCTCATCGCCACCCTTCTTGCACTCTGGGTCGCCACCTGGTTTCCCGGCGGCATCCAGATCGCCGGATTCGAGACCTGGATCCTCGCAACTCTTATCGTCTGGATCATTACTACACTCGGCGGTTGGATCATCATGGGTCTCATCGTCGATCGCATGCTCAAGAAGCGAGCAGCCGGAAAGTTGGTGCGAAGCGTTAAGTAGTCCTCAGCGCCGACTAGCGGGCGTGCTCTGGAGCAGGTAGTTACCTGACGCTATCGCGCGACGAATCAGACTTGTTGGCGGATACCGGACCGAGGAGCCGAGGTAGTGGCCGGGCTCGTATACCTGCCGCTGCGGGACGACTGTCTGGGTCGTCGTCGGTCGGCGGCTGTCCAATCAGACCCCGCCGGCCCGGTGGTTCCCGCTCGGCGCGGACGTCGGCGTGGCCACTCAGCTGGAGTTCTCCGACCTGGATGCGGTTCGCACTTGCGTGTGATTCACTCGTTCGATCGAGGGCCTGATTCAGCGCGGATGGAATTCTCCTTCTCCGAGGAGCGAAGACCACGGAGGGCGAGTGTCAGGCCGACCGCGATCAGGATCAGCATGGCTGCGAAGGCGATGAGGTTGCCGGGTACCTCGAGCCCCCAGATCGAGATCGTGTTCGGATTTGTCGCGTTGGGGATAGGGCTTGTGCCCGGTACAAGCAGTGCGCCGAACTCGGAGAGCGGGGGTATCGCGGCGAGCACGGCGGCAGCGATGATGCCCGGGCGTCGATCGGTTGTTGGCCGCCACAGCAGCCAGAGACCCAGCAGTCCCATGGCCATGCCGATACCAGCGGTTTGCGCGCCATGAAAGCGGGCGTGCGGGTGCCAGGCCGGGTTGCCAAGGTGGTCGCCGTTGAAAAGGAACGCGACCATGGCCACGGATGTCATGATCAGGGCGAGTGAGAGGATGATCTGTCCGGGGGAGCCGGTGCGCCATTTAGGTGTATTCATTTCGCTGCATTGTCCTCCTGTGTCCCGCGTCAAGTAGTTGGCAGGGATT
>NZ_HG779765.1:0-3142 GCF_000582705.2 Microbacterium sp. C448 | reverse complement strand
AGAACCGCACGTTCGCGACCACACCCGTGACGAAAGGGTTGGCGGCGAAGCGGGGGTCTGCGCGGGCGTCCGGCACGACCACGTGCCCGGGGTTCTCGAACACGACGGCGCACATCGAGTCATCTCGTGAACACACCGCCGGTGTGAAGCCCACCGCCGCGACCTGGTGCTGATAGCTCTCGTCGATGATGTTCACGACCGCCTGCGGCACCCCACACACCGTCGCCGCGACCTGAGCGATGCCCTCGAGATCCGGCGCCGCGGGCTGCCCGATCAGCTCGTAGCCGGCGATCGCAGCCCGACGCGTCAGCTCTTGCGGTGAAGCCATGCGAGCTCTCCTTGCGGAACGACAGGAGAGTTCAGGATACGCGTGTACCCGTCGTATCGATGGGCGACGTGACGGAGGAAGGATGCTTCAGCGCGGAGGCTGCGGCTCGCCCGTAGTGACCCACGAGCGCGTCGGCGGCACCGACCAATGCGAGATGTGACAGCGCCTGGGGGGTGTTGCCCGCGTGGCGGCGCCCACCGACGTCGTACTCCTCTGCGAGCAGACCGACGTCGTTCGCGAGGGAGCAGAGCCGGTCCATCAGGCGCGCGGCGTCCTCACCCCGTCCCGAGGCGGCGTACTGCTGGACGAGCCAGAACGAACAGGCGAGGAACGGATGCTCGTCGCCCTCCAGCCCGTCGACACCGCTCTCGGTGCGGTACCGGAGCAGCAGCCCGTCGGGCATGAGCGTCCGCTCCATCTCGGCAACGGTCGCGAGCATCCGGGGGTCGTCCGGCGCGCAATATCCGACCTGCGGAAGGATGAGCAGCGAGGCATCCACCTCGCGCGTGCCGTAGAACTGCACGAAGAAGCCGCCGTCGGGGTCGACACCGCGCTCGTCGATCTCGTCGCGCATGCGGTCCCGTAGCCGCTCCCAGTGCTCGGCGGGTCCGTCCAGACCCTCTTCGCGCACCGCGCGGATGCCGCGATCGAGCGCCGCCCAGATCATGACGCGCGAGTGGGTGAACATCCGCGGCTCGGCGCGGATCTCCCAGATGCCGTTGTCGAGCCGGTCCATGTTCGCCTCGACGTACGCCAACAGCGCGCGCTGCATGGGCCAGGACGCCTCGGACTCGGGCAATCCCGCCTTTCGGGCCTCGTCGAGCGCGACCATGACCTCACCGATCACATCGCCCTGGAACTGGTGCGCGGCACCGTTGCCGATGCGAACCGGTCCCGCGCCGTCATAGCCCGGCAGGCTGTCGAGCTCCCGCTCGAACAGGTCGCGCTCGCCGCCGAGTCCGTACATGATCTGCAGCTCGGCGGGGTCCCCTGCGATGGCTCGGATCAGCCATGCCCGCCAGCGATCGGCGACCCCGAGGAACCCATGGCTGATGAGGGCCTCGAGGGTGAGCGCCGCATCACGCAGCCAGACGTAGCGATAGTCCCAATTGCGCGTTCCGCCGAACTCTTCGGGCAGCGAGGTCGTCGCGGCCGCCACGATCCCCCCGGTGTCGTGATGCGACAGTGCGCGCAGCACCAGCAGCGAGCGCACCACGGCGTCGTGATGCGGGCCGTCGTGCTCGATCCGCGCCGCCCAGCCCTGCCACCACTCGGTCGTCACCGCGAGCGCGCGGTCGACATCGATAGCCGGAGGCGCGTCCTCATACGAGCGGAACCAGGAGAGCGTGAGGTCCTCGTGCTCCCCCGCCGACACCGACAGCGTTCCCGCGTGCGCGTGGTCGGTCGGCGCCAAGCGGGGCCCACGCACGATGACCGCGTCGGGTCCGGCGATGGCGAGCAGCTCGGGGGCTTCGTCGGTGCCGACCTGACGCACCCACGGAACGGCCCGCGCGTAATCGAAGCGCAGCGTGAGGTGCTGCGTAAACTCCATCGTCCCGCTCACCCCGATGATGCGACGGACGAGAGCCACTCCGGCACCTCCGGTCGGCATCGTGTCGCCTCCGTGCGGCATGAACTCCCAGACGTCCGCCACACCGCTCGCGCTCTCCCAGCGCGTTACGAGCACGAACGTGTCGTCCTCGTAACGCCGAGTCGGGATAGCGGATTCATCCGTCGGTCGAAGGCTCCAGCATCCGTGCCGTCGATCACCCAAGAGAGCGCCGAAGACGGATGCCGAATCGTAGCGGGGAAGGCAGAGCCAATCGATGCTGCCCTCACGCGACACGAGGGCGGCCGTCCGGGTGTCACTGAGCATGGCGTAGTCCGCGATGGGAGAAGTCATCTTCCCGATGGTGTCAGCCGGGCCGGGGAGAAGCCCGCCGTGGGCCCTGTCGTGCCAATGCCGTGGCCCCTGTCGGGCTGCGCTCCGGAGGTCGCGGATAGGGTGGGCGCATGACGGTCGAGACCACGCTCCTGATCCTGGGCGCCTCGGGCGACCTGACCTCGCGCCTGCTGCTGCCGGCACTCGGCGAGCTGCTCACCCGCGAAAGTTGGCGGCGTGTACACCTGCGTGGCGCCGGTATGGACGACTGGAGCGACGACCACTGGCGTGATGTCGTCCGGGCCTCGTTCGCCGCCGGCGGCGCGCAGGTTGCGAACGACGTCATCGCCTCGACGAGCTACACGCGCGCGGACATCACGAACGCCGACGACCTGCGCGCCCTCGTCGCCTCGACCCCCGGCCGGCTCGCGCTGTACTTCGCGGTGCCCCCGGCAGTCGCGGCGCGGGCCTGCGAGGCACTCACCGACGTCGAGCTGCCCGAGGGCACCATCCTCGCCCTCGAAAAGCCGTTCGGCGTCGACGAAGAAAGTGCACGGGCCCTCAACGCCACCGTGCAGGGGCTCGTCCCCGAACAGCAGATCTTCCGCGTCGACCACTTCCTCGGACGATCGACCGTGTTGAATCTGCTCGGTGTGCGATTCGCGAACCGGGTGCTCGAGCCCGTCTGGTCGGCCGAGAACGTCGAATCCGTCGTCATCCGCTACGACGAATCCCTCGCGCTCGAGGGCCGGGCCGGCTACTACGACCACGCCGGTGCGCTGATGGACATGATCCAGAGCCACCTGTTACAGGTGCTCGCATTCGTGGCGATGGAGCCACCCGCGACCCTCGACGAGGTCGACCTGCGGGACGCGACATCCGCGGCCCTGCGCGCCACAGCGCTGTGGGACGACGATCCGGTGCACGCCTCC
>NZ_HG779764.1:0-416 GCF_000582705.2 Microbacterium sp. C448 | reverse complement strand
GGCGTCGATCCCTCCCGCCAGACCGAGACCCTGGCCGAGCTGACGTGCGAGGTCCGCAACGCCCGCTGGCAGGGCGTGCCGTTCACGCTGCGCTCGGGCAAGGCACTCGCCGCACGCGACGCCGAGATCATCGTGCGATTCCGCCCGGTCCGCCACCTGCCCGCGGGCTTCACGGGCGATGCCGACGGGTCGGTGTTGCGGTTCACGCTCGGTCCCGACCGGATGTCGCTCGAACTCAACGTCAATGGTGCGGATGACCCGTTCCGGCTCGAGAAAACGGTGCTCACGGCCGACCTCGGCGACGGTGCCCTCAAGGCCTACGGCGAGGTCCTGTCGGGCATCCTCGACGGCGACGCCACGCTCTCGGTGCGGGCGGACGCCGCGGAACAGTGCTGGCGCATCGTGCAGCCCGCGAT
>NZ_HG779763.1:0-10545 GCF_000582705.2 Microbacterium sp. C448 | reverse complement strand
CATGAACCGGCTCGGCCGGGCCATGGCTGATCCGACCCGCTCTCGCATCCTGATGAGGTTGCTCGACGAGCCGAGCTATCCGGCTGTCCTTTCCCGCGATCTTGGCCTGTCACGGTCAAACGTGTCGAACCACCTCACATGCCTTCGGGACTGTGGGATTGTCGTCGCCGAGCCCGAGGGTCGACAGACCCGCTACGAAATCGCCGACCCTCACCTTGCAGCAGCGTTGAAGACGCTCGTAGACGTGACGTTGGCAGTCGATGAGAGCGCACCTTGCATCGACTCCTCCTGCACCGTGCCGGGTTGCTGCGGAACGGGGGCGAGCGCATGAGCGCGGTTCTGAGCGGCGAACGTCGCGCGAAGCTGCACCGCCGAGTGCGCTTCATCGTGGGCTTCACGATCTCCTACAACGTCATCGAGGCGATCGTCGCGATTTGGGCCGGCACGCTGGCGTCGTCCGCAGCACTGATCGGCTTCGGGCTCGACTCCATCGTGGAAGTGCTGTCAGCCGCAGCAATCGCCTGGCAGTTCACGAGGAAAGACCCCGAGCGTTGGGAGAAGGTCACCGTTCGCGCAATCGGCCTCGCGTTCTTTGCCCTCGCCGCCTACGTGACCGTCGACGCGGTAACGAGTCTGATCACCCAGGAGGGACCGGAACACAGCCTGCTCGGCCTGGGTATCACCGCATTGAGCTTGGTCATCATGCCGCTTCTGGCGTGGTTTGAAGTGCGCACCGGTCGCGAACTGGACTCTAAGAGCGTCATGGCCGACGCAAAGCAGCTCATCCTGTGCGTCTACCTCTCGGGGGCCGTGTTCATCGGCCTCATTCTCAACACCCTGTTCGGATGGTGGTGGGCCGACTCCGTGGCTGCTCTCGTGGTTGCCGTTCTCGCAATCCGTGAAGGCATCGAGGCATGGCGCGGCGACGTAGAGTCGCCGTTCGAAGTGCTCGAAGACCTTTCTGACGACGACGACCGCTAAACCATGACCACCTAACTCGGACCCGGCTGGCCCGAAACTGTGTACCGAAACCGCCTGTCCCGAAAGCCGGTTTCGATACGGCCCCCGTTTGCGGACCGCTCGCGGCCAACAGCGGATCATAGTCCCGGAAACGATCGTTTTCGGGTCAGAGCGGTAGCTGTGCCTCACGCACGAACTTGCGCTGCCAGGGGGTTTCGACGGCGTTGCGCCGATAGGCGGCGCGCACCCATGCGACGGCGTCATCGGCCGGTACCCCGTCGTACCGTGCGAGGATGGCGAGAGCGGTTCCCGTTCGCCCTGTCCCGCCACCGCAAGCAATCTCCACCCTCTCGGTGGCCGACCGGTCCTAAGCCTCACGTAGTGCGGATAGCGCGCTCGACGGCTCTCGAGGCAGACGGAAGTCCGGCCACGCAATCCACTGCGATTGCCAACTCGCCTGGTGCATGCGGGCCCTGAGATACACCCCGAAATCCGGCGCGTCAGCCACGTCGATCGGGCCGCTTCTCAGCCCGCGCCCGCGCACCAATTGACCGCTTGGCAGTGACACCACACCGCCTAGCCCAGCTGCCCACGGTTTCATCGACGAGCACTTTCCGTCAGTCAATTGACTAAGTCGCGGCGACGGCACGCGTCCGCGCAGCGTTCAGCGACGCCGACACCGTGTCGAGGTCGTCGTCGAAGAGATCGGCGTAGACATCCAGCGTCATCGCCGCGGACGCATGTCCGAGCATCCGCTGCACCGCCTTCACATTCGCGCCCGAACTGATCGCGAGCGACGCCGCGGTGTGTCGTAGGTCGTGCACCGTCATGCGCTCGAGGCCTGCCACGTCCAACGCGGTCGTGAACCAGGAACGCGACTTCCCCGAGGCGCGCGGGCGCGGCAGGTAGTCGAGGCCGTCGCCGAACAGGATCGCATCGCGCGACTTCCCCTCGCACAACTGCGCGATCGGCAGCTCAAGAAACTCGGGGTACGGCACCGACCGCAGTTCGTGGGTCTTCGGCGTCCCTACGTGGATCTGCGCGCCCACACGCACGGCGTTCTCGTTCACCGCGAGCCGCCGGCGCAAGGCATCAACATCGCGGACGCGCAGCGCGGTTAACTCGCCCCAACGAAGCCCTGTGTACGCCGCGAGATACACGACGGTCGAGTGATCTCCGGATGCGACGGCGAGGCGCTCGATCTCCTGGTGGCTGAGGTATCGGTGCGCCTTTCTGCCCTTCCGAGGCAGGTTATCGACACCGCGCGCAGGGTTGTGCGGGATGCGGCGATCCTTGACCGCGATGTCGAGGACGGATGCGAGCACCCCGTGTGCGCGAATCACGACCGTTGCGCTCTTGGGTCTCGCGCCTTGCGCACGAGTGCGCGGATGGTCTCGCCGGTTCGTCTTCGCGGTGCCCGCGGACAGCTGCGAGACCCACGTTCGCACGTCGCTGTGCGCAATTGCCGAGACCTGAGTGGTTCCCCACCGCGGCATGACGTAGACGCGCCATGCGTCTTCGAGCGCCTTGTAGCTCGACGGCTTCAGTCGCGAACGCTTTGCCTCGAGCCATCCGACTCCGAGTTCGGCGATCGTGGTGCGCGCCCGAGCTGGTTCGATGTACTCCCCCGTTGCCTTCGAGACTTCGACGGTGGCGAGGAAGAGGTCGGCGTCGCGCTTGGTGCGGAAGCCGCGCTTGTCGGTCTGGCGGTGATCTGGCGTTCGGTATCGGACGCGATACCGCTTGCCCGCCCCGGTCTCGTAGGCCTCAATCGTTCCCATGGCGACCGATCAGTGAGTCGAGAAATGCCTGGTGCTCCTCGTCGGAGATGTCGGGCTCCATACCCATCTTCTCCATCAGGCCCATTGCGATGCGTCGCGCTCCGGACTGATCGACGACCGTCGTCATGTAGCCCGCAGACCGGGCCCGCGCGATCCAGTTCGTCGCTGTTCGCTGCTTCAGCCCCATCGTTTCGGCTACGGCGAGCGCTGGATTCTCGTTCGAGATCTCTGCGATGCGATACACCAGCGCCGTGAGGTGAAGGGTCTCCGGATGCGTGGGCTCGAACGGTACGAAGTCCTCGAGCGTCCCGTTCCGCTGTTTGTCGCGGAGCATGATGATGCCGATGGTCCACAGCGGCAGCGAGTAGGCGACAGCGCGTCGCGCGATGGTGTGGACGCGAACTGTGCGGAGCAGCGTCCCACCAATCTCGAGCGGCAACTGTGCCCGATCGAGTGCGAACTCGGCGATCTCGTACCTGCCCGCGTCCCCTGAGTATTCGAGTCGCAGGCGAACACGGGCCCGCTCGTCGTCTTCGAGCCCGACGATGTCTTCTCGACCGACGAGCATGTCTGCTTCGATGATCGGCTTCAACGACAGGCCCGGCGGCACCAGGATGCTGCGGCCCGAGAGTCTGATCGGCTTGCTCACATCGACATGATGCCACATCGATGCGCGCTATTGACATAGCTACGCAACTGATTTTAGCTTGTGCGTATTGATGACATGGTTACGCAGAAAGGGTCGGATTGTGGGAACCAACGATGAATGGCTCGATCTTGATGACGCCGCCCAGATGATGCACATGACGCGCGCGGCTCTCGCACAGCTGCGCTACCGCGGTGGCGGCCCAACGTTCTACCGAATCTCTGCCAAGACGATCCTGTACAAGCGCTCCGGCATCCTCGACTGGATGGAGAGCCGGGCGTGCACGCGCACTGACGACGTGCTCACGACTCGCTGAGTCAGGGCAGGAGGTCAAGCATCTGCGGTCGCGCTTTCATGGCATGAATGACGAGTTCATTGCCGCTGTCGAAAACGAGCACGACGGTCTCCAGCAGGCGACCCTGCGTGTCAAAGCCCAGCCTGAGCTGCCGGGCCGGTGAGTCGTCGTCGAGTTCCTCAACCCAGATCGGCCAGGACGCAGCCTGAACGGCATCGTCCGCCGAAACTCCGTGCTTGAGGGCGGTCTCGTGAACCCTCACGTCGCGTACATCGCGAGAGCCTCGCGGATGAGTTCCGAGCGAGACTTGTGCTCGCGATCAGCAGCAGCGTCAAGGGCGGCGAGCTCCTCGGCCGTGAGCCGCAGCGCAACGACCTGCGACGGCTCCGCACCCCGCCCAGGCCGTCCTCGACCGCGCTTCTTCAACGCCTCGACGTCATAGCCAGCTTCAGCCTCGGCGGCCCACTCAGCGATCTGCGCTTCGGTGACCGGCGTGCCGTTGATCGTCTCGTTCGCAACCATGTCTTTAATGTAATACGAAACTCCGACGAAGCCAAGGTACCGACGACGATCGGCTTCAGCGTCAACACCGTCCCGCGCCAGGGCGAGGACGCCCCTCAAACGGTCACTCCAGTGGGTTGGGTCGCCGCGAGTTCTTCACCGACTGCAGCGGGGCGCCCGCCTGCGCCCAGCAAGTCACCGACGATTCGCCAAGGCACCGCGATCCGCGGCTCGGTCCCCTGAGTCCCCTCACCCGCAGTCAAGAAATCTGCTCGAGCTACAAGAATGTTTCCGCGTCGGTCCGGCGCAAGATCGAGAGCACGCTCCACCCCCCGAACGTTGCCGGTATAGAGCCAGATCTCCGAAGCAGGCAGGGGCGCGACAAGTCCCCGCCTCTCGAACTCGATCGCCGCAGCACGCGTACCCGTCAGCGCGTAGGTGAGCCCGGATCGCTGCAGACGGTCGAGCGCAATCTCGTCACCCACGAGTGAGAAGTATCGAGCTGGCTTGAACGTGGTCACGAATCCGTAGTCGCTGGCCCAACGCCGCGCCAGCTCCAGCTGATCGGCAACGACGATCGGACCGCCGCGGGTGTCCTCCAGCAGTCCCTCTTCACGCAACAGTTCGACGACACGACTGACCGTGCCTAGGCCGGTTCCGGTCTCGCGCGATAGCTCCCGCACCGATGCCTCGCGTCGAGTGCTGAGCAGTCGGACGATGACTTGCGAAGCCGCCTTGCCCTTTAGCGATCGAAGTCGCTGCGGCTGGGCGTCATTGCGCGGTTCGGGGTCTCGTGATGCACCGACCCGATCGATCCAGACCGCCGGATAGTTGCTCGAGATGCGCATGTTTCCGGTCGCATCCCAGTACGACCACCCGGCTCGAGCGAGTTCGTCACGCACCACGGGCGAAAGGAACGGCGCGACGATCACCGGCACGCTCCCGGACTGAACGCTCGGTAGCGCTCCGACCTCGGCACGGGTTCGTGGCGGAGTCAGCTTCACTTCGGCGTCCAGCACGAGCGGAACTGATCCAAACTGCGCCCGCACCACTGCGTCGACTCCGTTGCTGCCGGTTTGGCGCTCGACAACCACCGAACGCGCTCCGACCGACTTCAGCGCTTCGCTGAACCCGTCTACGAGCGCATCCGTTCCAGAAAAGAGCGCGTTCCGCATAATGTGGAACATAGCAATATACGGAACACCAGTCGACTCGACATCGACGCGGTCACCGGCTCAGACCCGTGCCGTGAGCCGTCTCTCGCGACCACGAGGGCGCCCCACCGGCAGGCGACCGAGTCGCTTCGCGCGCCGCTCGCGATAGATCCAGCCGCGCAGCACGGCGCGATTCCTCAAGCGTCGACTCCGGGCTGCCACGGCGCATCGCCTCGGCGAGTTCGCGGAGCGCCGCATCCTGAGAGCCCGCGACAACCACGGCCTGGTTCCAGACTCGACCGCGGGTCAGGCCGACGTAGAGTCCCGCAGCATCGACGCCCGGGCCTACAACGGACGCATCCGCGGTATCGCCTTGAATGCCGTGGACCGTCGACGCATAAGCGAGGTGCACATGGTCGGATGTGTATTCGGCCGAGACGTGTCGACGTTCGGTGGTGTCGGCGAGGTTCCGGAGTTCGATGCGCTCCGGCCGTATCGCGGTGATGACCCAGGTGGCGCGATTTTGCACTCCGGCGGCTCGGTCATTCCGCCGAGTCTGCACAACGTCACCGACGAGCAGTTGCTGACCGTTACGACCGTGGGCGACGACATCCGGGCGAATTGCGCCGGTCGCGACGCGGCGCTGCTGAATCGCTTCGCTGATTGCCGCCGCATCGTCGTTGGTGGCAGTCACGAGCGCGACGCGCTTGCCGCGCTCCGCCCAGTCGAACCACGCGTTCACCATGAGGTCGTGCGCCGCATCCGTGCCGGCGACTCGTGCGACGTGCCCTCCGTCATCGAGAGCCGCGGCGACTCCGACCGCGTCCTCCGCCATCGCGACCTTCCGCAACCTCAGCGTGAGATCTCCATAGGCGCGGTCGGTGAAGCGGTGAACTTCGCTCAGCTCGACGACGTTGTCGGCTACCTGGGTCATCGCGGCCATCGCGCCCGCGTGGCCAACAGGCGCAGCCTGGCGCGGGTCGCCGATCATGGCGATCCCAGCCCCGGTCTCCCCCGCGACGATCGCGAGCGTGTCCGCGGTGTGGAGGTCCATCATCCCGGCCTCGTCCACCACGATGCGATCGCCTCGACCGAGTCGGAAGTCGCGCGGCCCGCGGTACACGCGGCCGGTCGCCGCATCCGTCTGACCGATCTGCAAGCGGGTCCACACAGGCGCTCCCGCCTCGTCGATTCCCCAGCGCCAACCGTGGTCGGCGAGCAATGCGTGCAGGCTGGATGCCGTGGCCCCGATCTCGCGCTCGGCTACGGCAGCCGCTTTCTTGGTAGGCGCGACCACGATCATGCGTCGCCGCTGCAGTCGCAGGGCGTGGAGTGCGACGCGCAACAGCGTCGTCTTGCCCGACCCGGCAGGCCCGGTCACCGACACGAGGCGTCCGGTGCCGGCGATGGTGGAGGCTGCGGCGAGCTGCGCATTAACGAGCTCGGCGCTCACCCCCACCAAACGCCGTGCGACAGTGCGCATCTGTCGTTCGTCAGGCAACTGCCCGGGTGCGGCAAGCACCGCAAACCTATTGGCGACCCGCAGCTTGAGCAGCACCGTCGCTTCGGCCATGAGCGCCTTGATGTGCGCAGGCTTGGCGGGATCGTCCGGCACCAGGTCGATCGTGTGCCCGGTCGCCCGCGACGCGACGTCGTCGATCAGCTCGTCGAGCGCGTCTCTCTCGGCAATGACCCCGCTTCGGGAGATGGCGCGGATGGCGCTGGCACGCAGATCCCATGACGAGAACCGCCCGCTGCTCGAGACCGAACGGGCATCTGCCTCGACGAGTGCCATCCGCGCGAGCAGGTCTCGATCGAGGTCGGCGATCGGGGTGGGGTCGAGCCGGGCCGGGTTCCGCTGCCAGAGCAGGATGGGATCGATATTGGCGAGTTCGCTGCGGACCCTCTCCTCCCACTCGGCTTCATCGAGATGGGCGGGCTTGCCCGGTCGTCGTTGAGCCCACGCCAGTTCGTCGATGTGGTGGAGATCGTCGATGCCAGGTTGCCGCCCGGGGTGCTCCTCGCGCCACTCCGCAATCAGCCGAACACGGTTGGCTTCGATCTGGTTCGACCGTCGCGAGAGCGGGCGCACGACGTGGGCGAGCTGCGCGATCTCACCATTCGCGTCAAGCGTGTATCCGCGGGAGGCGAGTGCGGCCACCCAGCGTGGGTCGCTGCGAGCAGCCAACTCGCCCTCCGCGTTGACAACGTTGTGGAGCTTGAGCGCTACCCGCGAGTCCAGGCTCGACCACTTGCCGTCGGCTCCCTGCACCTTCATGTTCAGCCACAGGTGTCGATGGATGTGCGGGTCGAGCGCCCGCGACCGCCGATGTTGCAGCTCGACGACTTCGAGCCGAGCGATGTCTTCGCGGATGCATCCGCCCCGACCACGGCGCGCGTTCAGCTCGCGCTGCCAGAGCAAGATGGTGCGGTCGCGCATGCGGTCCTGCAGCAACTCGAACTCCTGGGCGAGCCCCGGGTCGAGCAGCGCCGCGATGCTGTACGACTTCGGGAAGTTGATCGTCCCGTCCAGGAGTAGGTCGGTGTTCTCCGTCCGGTGCATGAGCCCGCGCGGCTCACCGGTCTCGGGATCCTCCCCCTGGATCCACCCCCGTAGGGCGGAGGTGTCTAGCTCGTCGCGGGACAACTCTCCCGCTACCGCCACGAACCGCGTGACGGTGGCCTCGTCGGTCGCACCGTACTGCCGCGCAGATTCCACTCCGGTCGGAGAGCGATGTGCATCGCATGTGCCGTCGAACGCGTACGAGATCGCATTGCGGATTCCGCGGGATTCAGCCCCGCGCTTCCAACTCCGCAATCCGCCTCGCATGACAGCAGGATACATGCGTAGCTGTGTCACCACCAGGCATAGTGCCTACGTGCATCGCAGTTTCTTTTCGTATGTCGTCGCACTTCGTAATGTTCCTTTGGGGATTGCCTCCTTTCCTCGCGCATCGGCCTCGTGAGATGTGAGCGCAGCGCGGCGTGGGCCCCTTCTCGGGCATCTGCCTGAAGCGCGACTGAGCCCGCCTGTCGAAGGCAGGCTCTGTGCGGGTACGAACGCAGAGGTGTCGCGCGAGATGTTCCATGAGCGTCACCGCGCGCAGTCCGACCGGCTTCCGCAGGCCCAATTGTGGGCTGCGCGCACGTGGTGTGCTGATGGCGCCGAGTGGATAGCTCCCACAGCGTCGGAGGGTATCGCTACGATGCTCCTCAATGTCGCCGCACTCCGCGACCTCGGGCTACTGGGGAGAGTAATGAAGCTAACGCGCATCGACGTGCGGTTCTTTCGTTCGTTCGTTCAACTTCGACTTCGAGCTGAAGGCACGCGAGAAATCGGAAGCTGCTCCCTGGGAAGAACAGGAGCCCTGGTATCCGTTCGTCCGCGTACCGCTCGAAACGGACATCACTGCAGTTGTGGGTGCAAACGAAGCAGGGAAGAGCCAGCTCCTGAAGGCGGTCCAAGCGGCCCTGACGGGGGAACCGATCCGACGCGAGGACTTTTGCCGCTATAGCGAAGAGTATTCAGTAGAGGCAGACAAGATCCGCCTTCCCGAGTTCGGTGCAGTCTTCAAACTCGACGACGGCGAACAGGTGGCCGGGGTGGCGGCGATCGGTGATGCAAGGGAGTTCGGCCTGTACAGACCCGGGTCCGAGGACCCGTTCCTCGTGATCCACGGGGAACGGGTGAAGCTCCCGGCGGGACAGCTCGCCAAGTTGGAAGCAGCGCTGCCCAGGACCTTTGAACTGAAGACCGGAGTCGCGATCCCGGACAGTATCTCGATCGCCGAATTGATCGGCAAGAAGCGCACACGCCTGCACGATCGCAGACAGCGATCCGCCGTCTTTGATCGAATTTTCGGGCTCGCGGATCCCACCGAAGCGGCGGTCGGCCAGTTGGTCGCTCCCTCACTTGCTCCACCGGCAGACGAAGCATCCGAGCAGGCGGAACAGCGTCGGCGGGAAGAATTCGAACTGGCCAAGATGCTGCTCGTCGACGCTGCACGTATCGATACGCGCGCTTTCACCGAGCTAAGCGAGGCTCTCGCGTCCGGCCGCGAAGGACAAGTTGAGGCAGTCGTAGGAGCAATGAATGCCGCGATCCGCGACAATCTCAACGTTCAGCGGTGGTGGACGCAGGACCGAGAGTTTGACTTGATACTCGAGGCACGCGAGCACGAGCTCGCTTTCACAATCCGCGATCGCACCGGTTCCACATACTCGTTCGGCGAGCGAAGTCAAGGGCTGCGCTACTTCCTGAGCTACTTTGTACAGCTCACCGCCCACCGCCTGACTCAAACTCGACCAGATATTCTGCTGCTGGATGAGCCGGATGCTTTTCTGTCGAGCGTTGGTCAGCAGGACCTGTTGCGAATTCTTCACGACTACGCGCTCCCGGAAGATGGAAGCACTGGAAGTCAGGTGCTATACGTCACGCACTCCCCGTTCTTGATCGACAAGAATGCTCCCCACCGCATCCGCGTGCTCGACAAAGGATCCGAGGACGAGGGGACGCGAGTCGTGAATGACGCGGCGAACAATCGTTACGAACCACTCAGGTCTTCTCTGGGCACCTACGTTGCCGAGACCGCCTTCATCGGGGGCCGGAACCTGTTTGTCGAAGGACTTGCAGATCAGGTTTTGATCGCGGGTGTCGCGGCCCATCTCGCGAAAAGTTCCGGTACCACGGCGGGAGCGTTGGACCTCAACGAAGTGACAATTGTTGCTGCTGGAGGAGCCGACGGCATTCCGTACATGGTGTATCTCGCCCGCGGGCGCGACACGATAAAGCCGCCGTGCGTCGCGCTGCTGGACGGAGACCAATCGGGGCGCGACGCCGAAAAGGTCCTGAAAAGAGGGGAAGCTCGGAAGAAGCGAGTTCTCCGCGATGAGTACATCGTCCGTCTTGATGTGTGGGCATCGTCGTCAGGCCTCTCTTTTGATCCCGGAGTCGACGTGCACGAGCTCGAGGACCTGCTCCCCATCGAGCTCGTTCATCGAGCTGCCCTGGCACACCTAACCCGCTTTGTGAACGTTGAGGAGATCGATCCGGCTGCGTTCACGATCTCGAAACTTCAGTCGACCGTGGGTGAGACGGGCCACGTGTGGGACGCGCTCGATCTGGCGTACAGGGCGTCGTTTCCAGGTGAACACATTGAGAAGGTGGGTCTAGCTAGGTGTAGCTCTCCCGGAGGTTGTGATCAGCGT
>NZ_HG779762.1:0-16486 GCF_000582705.2 Microbacterium sp. C448 | reverse complement strand
GGTTCCGCTCGCTCCGCTGGGACACGACGCCGGATGCCTCCGGCACACCTTTCACCCTCGTCGTCAACGACGTCCCTGTCTTCGTCAAGGGCGCCAACTGGATCCCCGACGATGCCCTTCCGGTGCGCGTGGACCGCGAGCGATACGAGCGACGCTTGCGCCAGGCGACGCGCGCGAACCTCAACCTGATCCGCGTGTGGGGCGGCGGCATCTACGAGTCCGACGACTTCTACGACCTCTGCGACGAGCTCGGTCTGCTCACCTGGCAGGACTTCCTGTTCGCGTGCGCCGCTTACCCCGAAGAGGAGCCGATCCGCTCCGAGGTCGCGGCCGAGGCGCACGAGAACATCGTTCGCCTCGGGTCCCACGCGTCGCTGGCCCTGCTCACGGGCAACAACGAGAACCTCTGGGGGTACGAGGACTGGGGCTGGCAGGCGCGACTCGACGGCCGCACCTGGGGCGCGCACTACTACTACGAGATGCTCCCGGGCTTGGTCTCCGACCTCGCCCCACACGTGCCATACTCCCCCGGCAGCCCGTTCAGCCCCGGCGGCGAGCACCCGAACGACGAGGCGCACGGCTCGATGCACCTGTGGGAGCAGTGGAACAGGCAGGACTGGCTCACCTATCGCGACCACCGGCCGCGTTTCGTCGCCGAGTTCGGCTGGCAGGCGCCACCGACCTGGTCTACCCTGACGCGGTCGCTGGACGACGCCCCGCTCACCCCGGAGTCGCCGGGCATGATCGTGCACCAGAAGGCGATGGAGGGCAACGTCAAGCTGACGAACGGCCTCCTGCCTCACTACCGGGTACCCGACGACATGGAGACGTGGCACTGGGCGATGCAGCTGAACCAGGCCAACGCGGTCGGTGCGGCGCTCGATCACTTCCGCTCGCACGCCCCGCACACGATGGGGGCGATCGTCTGGCAGCTCAACGACTGCTGGCCCGTGACCTCGTGGGCCGCGATCGACGGCGATGAGCGGCCCAAACCGCTCTTCTACGCTCTGCGCAACGCGTTCGCGCCACGGATCGTCACGATCCAGCCTCGCGAAGATGGTCTCACCGCGATCGCGAGCAACGACACCGCCGAGGCCTGGACGGGTTCGCTGCGCTTCGTTCGGCGCGACTTCGCGGGAACAGTGCTGGCCGAGGCGAGCGCGCCCGTCGAGATGGCCCCGCACGGACGAACCGAGGTCGTGGTCCCGGCAGACGTCCGGACGGCGGGCGACGCCGGTTCGGAGGTCCTCAGCGCCGAGCTCGAGGGCGTCCGCGGCGTGTGGTTCTTCGCCGAGGGACGCGACAGCGCGCTGTCCGCTCCCGAACTGACGATCGACGCGGCGGCCCATCAGGACGGCCTGGATGTCACGATCACGGCACGCACGCTCGTGCGGGACCTGACGCTCCTGGTCGACAAGATCCGACCCGAGGCCGTCGCCGACGAGGGCCTGGTGACCCTGCTGCCGGGCGAGTCCGTCACGATCCGCGTCGCGGGTCTGACGGAGCAGGATGCCGCACGCCTGGACGAAGCGGGCATCGTGTGCACGGCGAACGAATTGGTGGCACGATGACGACGCTGATCGAACGCCTCGGCGAGCCCATCTGCGGGATGACCTGGGGCTGGGTGGGCACCCGCGGCACGTGGGCCACCCGCACCGCCGCGGATTCGATGGCGCGGATGGCCGAGCACGCCGTCACCTGGACCGCGCTGGCGTACGCGGCCGAACAGGCGACACCGTTCTCGACCGACATACCCTTCCGCGACACCCCGACCGTGACCGACGACGAGATCACGTGGGCCATCCGCGAAGCCAAGCGGCTGGGCATGAAAGTCGTGCTCAAGCCCGTCGTGAACTGCGCCGACGGCACCTGGCGCGCACACATCGGCTTCTTCGACTGGGACGTTCCGAACGAGCCGAGCTGGTCGGAATGGTTCGCCTCGTACCGGGAGTTCATCCTGCACGCCGCACGGATCGCCGAAGCCGAGGGGTGCGAGATGCTCTGCATCGGCTGCGAGATGGTTCGCGCCGACGGGCAGGAGGCCCACTGGCGGCGCCTGGTCGCCGACGTGCGCGAGGTCTACGGCGGGCTGGTGACCTACAACTGCGACAAATACCAGGAAGACCACGTCACGTGGTGGGACGCCGTCGATGTGATCTCATCGAGCGGCTACTACCCGATAGACGAGTGGGAGCAGCAGCTGGATCGCATCGAACGCGTGGTCGAAGCATCCGGCAAGCCCTTCTTCTTCATGGAGGCCGGATGCCCCAGCCGCACCGGTTCCGCCCAGCTCCCGAACGACTGGGCACTGCCGGGAGAACCCTCGGGTGCCGAGCAACTCACGTACTACCAGGCGATGTTCGCCGCCTGCCGGAACCGGCCATGGGTGGGCGGGCTGATGCTCTGGGACTGGCCGGCCGACCTCTACGACGCGGACGCGGCCGCGTGTAACGACGACTACTGCCCGTACGGGAAGCCGGCGGGAACATACCTGCGCGCGACCTATCGCGCGTGGCACGAGGAGACGAAGCCATGAGCATCACCGAGCCGGTGGTACTCGCGATCGACGCGGGTCAGACGGCGATCAAAGTGCGGGTCGAACGCGCGGACGTCGCCCCGACCGAACGGCTGTTCCCGGGAATCCGGACGCACGAACCCCTGCTGCCACAGCTGGCCGATATCGCGCGTCGAGTCGCAGCCGAGCAGGACCTGGCGGTCGACGTCGTCGCCGCCGGCGTCTCGGGCCTGACGAGGATCGAGTCCGACGCGGCGAATCTGCGCAGTCTGCTCGATCTGCCCGTGGACGTGCGCCGCGTGATCCTCGCGCACGACTCGGTCACATCGTTCCTCGGCGCGCTCGGCGACGGGACCGGCGCGGTCGTCGCCGCCGGCACCGGCGTCGTCACGCTCGGCGTCGGCCGATCGCGCGTCGCGCGCGTCGACGGCTGGGGCAACATCATGGGCGACGCCGGGAGCGGCTACTGGATCGGGCGCGAAGCCCTGGACGCCGTCATGCGCGCCCACGACGGCCGGGGTGAGCGCACCGCACTCACCGACCTCGTCAAGCAGCGATGGCCCGATATCGAGAGCGCGTACATCGAGCTGCAGGCCACCGACGATCGTGTCGCGCTGGTCGCGTCGCTGGCGCATCGGGTGACGGAACTCGCGTCGGAGGACGGCGTTGCCGCCCAGATCTGCCTGCGTGCCGCACGCGAGCTTTCCGTGTCGGCCACCGCGGCCCTGCGCAGGGTGGCCGAGCCGGGCGACGACACCGCCACCGTCTGTGCCATCGGCGGGGTCTTCCGGTCCTCGCTTATCCGCGAGCGTTTCACCGAGCTGCTGCAGGAGGCGGTTCCGGGCGTGCGCATGCAGACGAGCCGCGGAGGTGGGATCGACGGCGCGACCGCCCTGGCCCACCTGGGCTCAGGCCATGCGCTGCTGTCGTACGTCTCGATCGCGGACTGAGACAAGACCGCGGGGGCCTCGCCTCGCGCGGAGGCCCCCGCAAGGCGGTCTCAGGCGAGTGCGTCGATGATGCCGTTCAGCGTCTTCGAGGGACGCATGATGTCGTCGACCCGCTGCGCGTCGGGGTGGTAGTAACCGCCGATGTCGACGGCCGTACCCTGCGCGGCGGCGAGCTCGTCGACGATCGTCTGCTCATTCGCCGCGAGCTCCTCGGCGATCGGCGCGAACCGCGCGGCGAGTTCGGGGTCGCTGGTCTGCTTCGCCAGCTCCTGCGCCCAGTACAGCGCGAGATAGAAGTGGCTCCCGCGGTTGTCGATCATGCCGACGGCGCGACCCGGCGACCGGTCGTTCTCGAGGAACGTCCCCGTTGCCGCGTCCAACGTGTCGGCGAGGACCTTTGCGCTGGCGTTACCCGTGCGGTCGGCGAGGTGCTCGAACGAGGCGGCGAGCGCGAAGAACTCACCCAGCGAGTCCCACCGCAGGAAGTTCTCGCCCGTGAGCTGCTGCACGTGCTTGGGGGCCGATCCGCCGGCTCCCGTCTCGAACAGGCCGCCGCCCGCAAGCAGCGGAACGATCGAGAGCATCTTGGCGCTCGTGCCGACCTCGAGGATCGGGAACAGGTCGGTGAGGTAGTCGCGCAGCACGTTGCCCGTCACCGAGATGGTGTCGAGGCCGTGGCGCATGCGCGAGAGCGTGTAACGGGTCGCCTCTTCGGGCGACAGGATCGACAGCTGCAGACCGTGCACGTCGAGGGTCGCGAGCGCCTGGTGAACCTTGGCGATCAGCTGCGCGTCGTGCGAACGGTTGACGTCGAGCCAGAACACGGCGGGCGAACCCGTGGCACGGGCGCGAGAGACAGCCAGGCGCACCCAGTCGATGACGGCGATGTGCTTCGTCTGCGTGGCGCGCCAGATGTCGCCGGCCTCGACGGTGTGCTCGATCAGCACCTCGCCCGAGCTGTCGAGCACCTGAACGATGCCGTCGGCGGCGATCTCGAATGTCTTGTCGTGGCTGCCGTACTCTTCGGCCGCCTGGGCCATCAGACCGACGTTGGGGACGGTGCCGATCTTGGCCGGGTCGAGTGGGCCGTTGGCGATGACGTCGTCGATCACGGCCTGGTAGACGCCGGCATAGGACGAGTCGGGGATCACGGCGATCGTGTCTTCTTCGCCGCCGTCTGCGCCCCACAGCTTGCCGCCGTTACGGACGAGGGCGGGCATGGATGCATCGACGATCACGTCCGACGGAACGTGCAGGTTCGTGATGCCCTTGTCGGAGTTGACGTACGACACGCGAGCCCCGGCGGCGAGGGCCGCGTGGAACGCTGCGAGGATCTCGTCGCCCCCGTCGACATCGCCGAGACCGGCGAGGATCGCTCCGAGGCCATTGTTCGGGTCGAGCCCCGCAGCCGCGATCTTGTCGCCGTAGCGGGCGAAGACATCGGCGAAGTACGAGCGGACGACGTGGCCGAAGATGATCGGGTCGCTGACCTTCATCATGGTCGCCTTGAGGTGCACCGAGTAGAGCACGTCGTCGGCCTTGGCGGCATCCTGCGCCTCAGCCAGGAACGCGTCGAGCGCCTTACCCGAGAGGAAGGTCGCGTCGATGATCTCGCGGGGCAAGACCTTGAGGTCGCTCTTGAGCACCGTCTCCGTGCCATCCGTCGCCGTGTGGCGAATCGTCAGGACGTCGTCGTGTGCGGCAACCCAGGACTTCTCGTTGCTCTTGAAGTCGTCGTGGCCCATGGTCGCGACGCGTGTCTTCGAGCCGGCGGGGAACGGCTTGTTGGTGTGCGGGTGCTTGCGGGCGTAGTTCTTCACCGACAGGGGCGCGCGGCGGTCGCTGTTGCCCTCGCGCAGCACCGGGTTGACGGCCGAACCCTTGATGCGGTCGTAGCGCGCACGCACGTCCTTCTCATCGAGGCTCGAGGGCTCGTCGGGGTAGTCGGGGATGTCGTAGCCCTGCGCCTGCAGCTCGGCGATGGCCGCCTTCAACTGCGGGATCGACGCCGAGATGTTCGGCAGCTTGATGATGTTCGCCTCGGGAAGCGTCGCGAGCCCGCCGAGCTCGGCGAGTGCGTCGCCGACCTGCTGTTCGGGCGTCAGCTTCTGCGGGAACGCCGCGAGCACGCGAGCCGCGAGCGAGATGTCGCGCGTCTCGACGTCCACCCCCGCCTGACGCGCAACGGCACGCACGATCGGCAGAAAGGATGCCGTCGCGAGGGCCGGGGCCTCATCGGTGTGGGTGTAGATGATGGTCGATTCGGTCACCAGGAAGTCTCCATTCACGTCTCGTCCACCCTATCCCACGACCTCGAAATGTATCTCGACGTCGAGATAGTTGTGCGGGTCGGACGCACGGAACAACGGCGCCTCGGCACCCTGTCCAACGCTGGATGTTCACCGCGCAGACACATTCAGCAACATCCTCATGTGGGTCTCCATGGCAACAGCCGTTACCCTGTCGCTATGGCTGAGCTGCGATTGGTTGAACTGTCCGCATCCACGATCGTGGCGGTCAACAACTTGTCTTTGAAGCCCGGGCAGGAACAATTCCTCGCCCCGGTCTCGTACGGCGTCGCGGCCACCGTCGCCGACCCGAGTACCTCCTGGCAGCGCGTCGTCGCCGATGGCGACGAGGTCGTCGGGTTCGTCAGCGCGAACTTCGACGATGACGCCTCGATCGACTACTTCCGCTCGGTGCTGTGGCGCATCAACGTCGACGCCGACGACCAGGGCCGCGGCGTCGGGCGCTTCGCGGTGCAGTCGCTCGTCGAAGAGGCGCGCTCGCGCGGACTCGACCACGTCAACGTCATCTACGAAGCGGGCGAGGACGGCCCCGAGGCCTTCTTCCGCCGCGTCGGCTTCACGCCCGTGGGCGAAACGGAGTACGGCGAGGTCATCGCCCAGATCCGCATCTGAGCCTCGCAGGACGGAAACGCGTTTCGACTCGCTGCGCTCGCTCAACGAGCGAGGGGCGCCGGTCGTTGAGCGAGGCCCGCAGGGCCGAGACGAAACGGGTCACGGGGCGGTCAAGAACTCCAGCGCCGCGTTGCGGAAGTCGCGCGAACCCGGCGTGTTGAAGTGGTGCCGACCGGGAATCTCGACGAACCGACCGTTCGGGGTCGCCTCGGCCAGAACGCGCGAGCGCTCGAGGATCGCGTCGTCGCTTCCCGTGGCGAACAGGATCGGCTGGCGCGGCGGATGCGTGGGGTCGGGGTCCGCATCACCCAGGCGCATGCCCTCGGCGAGCGCGATGAGCGAGCGCAGATCGTTGCCCGCCACCCGCTCCGAGAGCGTGACGTAGTTGCGGGTGACCTTGTCGGTGATCTCCACGCCGTCCTCGACGAACGCCCGCGCCTGATCGAGCTTCAACCGCCCGAGCGGTGTGCCATCCGGAATTCCCCCCAGTACAGCGCGCGACACGCGGTGCGAGGCATCGACCGCGAACTGCCAGCCCACCCGCGCGCCGAGCGAGTATCCGACGTAGCGCACCTCGTCGACCAGGTAGGTGTCGAGGACGATCTCGAGGTCGGCGAGAAAGTCGTCCATCGTGTACGCCCGCGGCTCGTGGGGTTTGTCGCTCGCCCCGTGGCCGCGCTGATCGACACCGATGACGCGGAAGCCCGCCCGGGTGAGGTCGCGAACCCAGCCCGTGTCGACCCAGTTGTCCCGGCAGCTCGATGAGAAACCGTGGACGCAGAGCAGGGGCTCCGCGTCCACGTCCCCCCACGTGTAGGTCGCAATGCGGTAGCCCTCCACCGACATCACGAACTGCGGATCGGGCATCTCGGTCAGCGCCGACGACGAGGGAGCGGTCATGGCACACAGCATCCCACGTCGTCGGCGGCCGCCACGACCGCTAGACGAGTGTCTCGCGCCAGGCCTCGTGCAGCTTCGCGAACCGTCCCGTTCCCGCGATCAACGCCTCCGGGGTGTCGTCCTCCACGATGCGCCCGTGCTCCATCACCAGAACCCGGTCGGCGATCGCAACCGTCGACAGCCGGTGGGCGATGATGATCGCGGTGCGATCGGCGAGCAGGTGCTGCAAGGCATCCTGAATCAATCGCTCACTCGGCATGTCGAGCGAAGCGGTCGCCTCGTCGAGGATCAGCACGGCGGGGTCCGCGAGGAATGCACGCGCGAACGAGATCAGCTGACGCTGACCCGCCGAGACGCGCCCGCCGCGCTTGTTCACATCGGTGTCGTAGCCGTCCGGGAGGGCACGGATGAACTCATCCGCCCCCACCGCCCGCGCTGCAGCCTGAACCTCTTCGAACGTCGCCTCGGGCTTGCCGAACGCGATGTTGTCTGCCACCGAGCCGCTGAAGAGGTAGGCCTCTTGCGTGACCATGACGATCGCGCGACGCAGGTCCTTCGGGTGCAGATCGCGCAGGTCGACGTCGTCGAGGGTCACGTGACCCCGGGTGGGGTCGTAGAAGCGCGAGACGAGTTTGGCCAGGGTGGACTTGCCGGCTCCTGTCGTGCCGACGAGCGCAACCGTCTGGCCGGCCGCGATGTCGAGTGTGAAGTCGGGCAGGATCGTCCGATCTTCGCCGTAACCGAACTCCACACCGTCGAATCGGACGTGACCGCGGGCCTTCCAAAGGTCGATCGGCTTGGTGGGGTCGGGCACCGTCGGCTGCTCCTCGAGCACGCCCGACACCTTCTCGAGCGCCGCCGTCGCCGACTGGTACGAGTTCAGGAAGAACGCCACCTCCTGCAGCGGCGAGAAGAAGTTGCGAACGTACAGCACGGCGGCCAGCAGCACACCGACCTCGATCCCTCCCCCGGCGATACCGGCGACGCGGACCCCGCCCCACAGCAGCACGAGCGCGACAGTGGTCGCGGCGACCGCCATCAGGCCGGGCTCGAACGTTCCGAACAGGCGGATCGAGCGCATGTTGACGTCGCGGTACTGGCTCGCGAGTTCACCGAAATCCTCGTCGTCGCGCTTCTCGCGCCGGAATGCCTTGACGGCACGGATGCCCGTCATCGTCTCGACGAACTTCACGATCACCTGGGCGCTGACGACCCGCGACTCGCGGTAGACCAACTGCGAGCGGCGGTAGAACCAGCGCATCAGCAGCCAGAGCGGCACACCCATCACGACGAGGATGATGCCGGACTGCCAGTCGAGCAGGAGCAGCGCGATGAGCGTGAACCCGCCGTACAACAGGCCCGAGACGAGCTCGTTCAGACCGCCGTCCAGCAGCTCCCTGATGGAGTCGAGGTCGCTCGTCTGGCGCGAGATGATGCGCCCCGACGTGTACGACTCGTGAAACTCCAGGCTGAGCAACTGCGTATGGCGGAAGATCCGCATCCGCAGGTCGAGCATGATCGTCTGCGTCAGGCGAGCCGTGACGACGACGTACCAGCCGATCAGCACCGCCCCACCGATTGCCGACAGGATGAACACCGCGACGACGCCGATCGTCGGCATCCAGTCCATGCGTTCCGTGACGGCCGGAAGTGCCGTGTCGATCCCGTAGGCGATCAGGGCAGGGCCGAGGACCCGCAGCGCCGTCGAGACGACGAGCACCGAGGCCGCAAGAATCAGGTTGGCGCGCACGGGCGAGAGCAGCGAGCCCAGCAGGCGCAGCGATCGGCGACGGATCTGCCGGCTCTCGGCCTGGGTGTAGTCGGAGCGGTCTTCGCCCTCGGTTCCGGTGACGGTGCTCACGGGTTGACCCCTCCGAGGCCGGCGGCGCCGGGCCCCTCACGTTCGACGATCGATGCGGATGACAGGGGTGCGGGCTCGGCGATCGAGGCATCCGGAATCGGGGGCGAACCATCCGTCTCGTTGGTCGGGTTGGTTTCCGATTCGAGGCTCGAGATCACGTGCCGGTAGTGCTCGCTCGTGCGGAGAAGCTCGGAGTGCGTGCCTACTGCCGTGATCCGCCCGTCCTCCAGCAGAGCGACCCGGTCGGCGAGCGCGACGGTCGACGGCCGGTGTGCGACGATCAGCGCCGTCGTCGTCTCCAGCACACGCCGTAGCGCGGCCTCGACGAGCGCCTCCGTGTCGACATCCAGGGCCGAGAGCGGGTCATCGAGCACGAGGACGGCCGGGTTGGCGGCGACCGCCCGGGCGAGGGCTAGACGCTGACGCTGACCACCCGACAGGCTCAGGCCCTCTTCGCCGATGATCGTGTCGACGCCGTCGGGCAGGTCGTCCACGAAGGCCGCCTGCGCGACGTCGAGCGCTTCGCGCAACACACGCTCGGCCTCGGCGCTGCCGGGCTCGAGATCTTCGCGTCCGAGCAGCACGTTCTCGCGGACGGTCGCGGAAAACAGCGTCGCGTCTTCGAAAGCCATCCCGATGTGACGCCGGAGCTCGTGCAGCGTGAGCTCGCGAACATCTACGCCATCCAGCTCGACACGCCCCGCGGTCACGTCGTAGAGCCGCGTCGGCAGCGTCGTGAGCGTCGTCTTGCCGGAACCGGTCAGGCCGACGAGTGCCATCGTCTCGCCCGGGCGCAGCACGAGGTCGATGCCATCGAGGATGTCGCGATCGGTTTCGGGCGCATCCTGATATCGGAAATGGGCGCCACGGAACGCGAGCTCGCCACGGACCCTACCGTCGGCGAGAGCCGCGCTGCGGGGCTTGGCGGGATCGACGATGGTGTTCTCTTCGTCGAAGACCTCGAACACACGATCCGTCGCGGTGCGCGCATCGAGCAGGAACGAGAACAGGAATCCGATCGACTCCATCGGCCACCGCAGCACCGTGGCCATCGCGAAGAACGCGAACAGTTCGGCGACGCTCAGCTGGCCGAGCTGCGCGAGCACGATCCCAGCCGCCAGGCAGAGCGCGAAGGCGATCTCGGGCAGCAGCACGAGCCAGAACCAGATCAGCCCGACCGCACGAGCCTTGTTCAACTCGGTCGCGCGCAGACCCTCGGCCTGGCTCGCGAACTTCTTCAGCGCGTGGCCGCCCCGGCCGAACGCCTTCAGCACACGGATGCCGTGCACGCTCTCTTCAACCGCCGTTGCCAGGTCGCCCGCCTGATCCTGGCTCTGCCGGGTGAGCGATCCGTAACGCTTCTCGAAGCGGAAACCGGCAATCCAGAGCGGAATCGAGCAGACCACGAAGATCGTGCCGAGCGCCCAGTGCCACCGGAAGAGGATGACCGAGCCGACCAGGATCGTCAGGACGTTGACGACGAGCAGCACGAGACCGAACGCGAGCCAACGCCGGATCAGGCTGATGTCCTGCATCATGCGGCTGAGCAGCTGCCCCGACTGCCAGCGGTCATGGAACGCGACGGGCAAGCGCTGCAGGCGCTCGTAGAACTGGGTGCGCAGGTCGTATTCGACCTTCGTCGCGGGTCCGAGCACGAACCAGCGCCGCGCCCACACCATGAGGGCCTCGAGAAGCCCGAGGCCGAGCACGACGACGGCGCCCCACACGATCTGCCCGGTGTCTCTCGACGCGATCGGGCCCGCCACGATGACCTCCAGGGCGAGCGGGATCGTGAGGGCCAGCAGACTCGCGATGAGGGCGCTGACGCCACCCAGCACGAGGCGCCCGGCGACCGGACGGGCGAAGGGAACGAGGCGGGCCAGGGCGCGCGGCGTTGACAGCCGAGAGGTCGACGGTTGGGGCGTGGGTGTCGAGGCTGTCGAAGTCATGGTCCTTTTGGGCGTGCAGAATCGCCTAGTCGGCGCGACGGTGCGGAAGAGCTGCAGCGCACGGATCCTGGTCGCCAGGCGCGGTGCGGGCAGCCTTCCAGAGTATGCGCCCGCGCGGAGCGAGGCAAGCATCAGACCGCTTCCCGCGCGGGGTGCGGGCCCGAGCGGGCCGGTTTCGACAGGATCAGGACGACTGCGTCACGGGCAATGCGTCTCCCCGTTCGCGGGCGAGCAGGCCGGCCTTGACGGGCAGACCCCAGGCGAAACCGCCGAGCGATCCGTCGCTGCGCAGCACGCGGTGACACGGCACGAACAGGGCGGGGGCGTTTCGCGCACAGACGGATGCCGCGGCCCGAACCGCCGTCGGCGAGCCGAACGTGGCAGCGAACTCGCTGTAGGTCAGCGGCCCTCCCGGCGTGATGCGACGCAGCGCACTCCAGCCCTTGAGTTGCAGCTCGGTGCCGTGCTGCCGCACCGGTACGTCATCGAGCGCGTCGAGGGCGCCGCCGTAATACGCGCGCGCCGCCTCGGCAGCGTCGAGGTGGGCCTCGCGCACGGCGTCGGGCCGCAGGGACGGGTGGATACGGGCGATGACGGCCGAGGCATCCGTCGTCCAACCGGCCGCAAGCACGCGCTGGTCAGTGTCGGCGACGATGACGAGCGGACCGTCGGGCGTGTCGATCGTCTCGGTGAGGGCGGTCTCGGTGGGGGTCATGCGGGGATGCCTTTCGTCGGGCGAGCATCAGGAAGGTGAGCTGGGGCGGAATATGTCTCGAGGGGCCCGGATTCGGGGTGTTGCGGGTGCGGCTCCTCTGAGATGTCCGCCGGGCGCAGGTCCGCGGCCGCGCGCCATAGATGCCCGGTCAGATACGACCGCCACGGCGCGAACGGTGCGACACGGGCGGTCAGCTCGCGGGGGCCGCCGGGCAGTCCGGCGCGAACGGCGCCCGTCCGCACGGCCACGTCGCCCGGCAAGAACACATCGGGGTCGCCGGTCACCCGCATCCGCACATAGTCGGCGGTCCAGGGCCCGACGCCGGGCAGAGCGAGGAGTGTCGCGCGCTGCGCCGCGGGGTCATCCCCCGGCCCCAGATCGAGCTCGCCCGACGCGAGGGCCGCGGCGACGGCCGTGATGGCGTTGATCCGGGCACGTGGACCGCGCAGCACGTCGGCGCCGTGCTCGGCGAGCGCGGACATCGTCGGGAACAGCCGATCCGTTCCCTCCCCGGCGTCGACGGATTCGCCGAGCTCTTCCGTGAGCCGCGTGAGCGCCGTTCGGGCCGCGCCGACGGTGATCTGCTGCCCGACCATCGCGCGGATTAACATCTCGTGTGGGTCGGCGGCACCGGGCACCCGCAGCCCGGGCACGGCGCGCACGCGCGCGGCGATCAGTGAGTCGGTCGACAGCGCCGCATCGATCGCGAGCGGGTCGGCGTCGAGATCGAAGAGCCGCCGCACCCGTGCCACGAGAGACGCCAGGTCCGCCGGGCGGGCAACGCGGGCTTCGAGCACGAGTCGACCCTGCGCGGGTACATCCCGCACCCGGAACCACGCGGGCCCACCCGGCAGCCGCAGGGTGCGCGCGAAGGAATCGGATGATGCGACCTCCACCCCCGCGATCGCCCGCGCCGACATCCACGCGAACAAGCCCGCGGCATCGAACGGCAGCCGGTACGGCAGCGCGAGGCGGATGGTGCCCCCCGCCTCGGGCGCCGCCCCGGCCCGCGTGCCACGCGCGCGCAGCTCGGTCGGGGTCATCCCGAACACCTCGCGCACCGTGTCGTTGAACTGCCGAACGCTCGCAAATCCCGCCGAGAACGCGACATCCGCCGCCGTCAGGTCGGTGCCGAGAAGCAGCATGCGAGCGGTATGGGCGCGCTGGGCTCGGGCGAGGGCAAGCGGCCCGGCGCCGAGTTCGGCCGCGAGCATCCGCGTCAGATGCCGGGGCGAGTAGCCGAGTCGCGCAGCGAGCCCCGGAACGCCCTCCCGTTCGATCACGCCGTCGGCGATCAGCCGCATGGCCCGGCCCGCGGCGTCCCCCCGCAGATCCCACTCGGGCGAACCCGGCGCTGCCTCGGGCAGGCAGCGCTTGCAGGCGCGGTAGCCCGCCTCGTGTGCGGCGGCCGATGTGGCGAAGAATGACACGTTCCCGGGCTTTGGAGTCCGCGCGGGGCAGCTTGGCCGGCAGTAGATCCCGGTCGTCCGGACCGCCGTGACGAACTGGCCGTCGAAGCGGGTGTCGCGCGACGAGATCGCGCGGTAGCGCTCGTCGAAGGTCATCGACGGATGCCTCGGCGGGGCGCTCGCGGACTGCTTCATGCCCCCAGCCTGACACGCTCCGGACGCCCTCGCTCGCGGAAATCGGACACCGCGGCGCGGGCTTCGAACCCCGGCGTGCCGAGCCTGCCGGTTAGCGCCGAGCCCGCCGCTTATCCACGCGGAACAACCGGCGCGCTCGGGACCAACCGGCGGACTCGGTGCCTCTTCTCAACTCGCGAGGGGAAGGCCCTCGCGTCGCATGAGCCGGAATCGCTGCCGTCGCGTCGACCCCCGGGTCGACCGTGGCGAAGGCGTCACGCTAACGCCGCCGCGCGCCGGCGCATGCCGAGGCCGCCCGTTCTCGCCGAGGCCGCCGCATATCAGCGCGGAACAACCGGCGGACTCGGCAAGAACCGGCGGACTCGCGAGTTCAGATCCGCGCACGAAACGAGAGGCGCCGCGTCAGTGGAAGAAGTGGCGCTCGCCCGTGAAGAACATCGTCACGCCGGCGTCACGCGCGGCCTGGATGACCTCGTCGTCACGCACCGAGCCACCCGGCTGCACGATCGCGGCGATACCCGCATCGAGCAGCACCTGCGGACCATCCGCGAACGGGAAGAAGGCATCGGATGCGGCAACCGAACCGCGTGCGCGGTCCCCCGCACGATCGACCGCGAGGCGGCACGAATCGACCCGGTTGACCTGACCCATCCCGATTCCGACGGTGGCGGAGTTCTTCGCGAGCACGATCGCGTTCGACTTGACCGCGCGGCACGCCTTCCACGCGAAGATGAGGTTCGTCATGTCTTCGCCCTCGGGCTGCGTGCCCGAGACGAGCTCCCAGTCCTTCGCGACCGACTCGATGTCGTCCGGGAACCGGTCCGCGTCCTGCAACAGCAGTCCACCGGAGACGAGGCGGACATCCATCCGCTCCTGCTTCCAGTCGGCCGGAAGCTGCAGCAGCCGCAGGTTCTTCTTCTCGGCGAAGACCTCGAGCGCCTGCGGCTCGAAGCCCGGCGCGACGATGACCTCGGTGAAGATGTCGCGCAGGTTCTCGGCCATCTTCAGCGTGACCGGGCGGTTCGCGGCGATCACGCCACCGAAGGCCGAGACGGGGTCGCACTCGTTCGCCCGCAGGTGGGCGCTGGCGATCGGGTCGAGCGCGTTCGGCGCTCCCACCGCGATGCCGCAGGGGTTGGCGTGCTTGATGATCGCGACGGCGGGCTTGACCATGTCGAACGCGGCGCGGAGGGCGGCATCCGCGTCGACGTAGTTGTTGTAGCTCATGCCCTTGCCCTGCAGCTGCGTCGCCTGCGCGATACCGTGGCCGCCCGTGCGCGTGTAGATCGCGGCACGCTGGTGCGAGTTCTCGCCGTAGCGAAGGGTCTCGAGGCGCTCGGCGCGGATCGTCAGGTGGCCCGGCAGTTCTTCGCCTTCGGCGAGCGTGCCCTCGGCGAACCAGGTCGCGACGGCCGAGTCGTATGCCGCGGTGTGCGCGAAGGCACGCGCCGCGAGCTCACGGCGCTGGCCGAGCGTCGTGCCGCCCGAGGCGACGGCGTCGATCACGGCCGGGTAGGACGAGGGCGACACCACGATGGCGACGTTCGCGTGGTTCTTGGCCGAGGCGCGGACCATCGCGGGGCCGCCGATGTCGATCTGCTCGACCACGTCGTCGGCTTCGGCGCCCGAGGCCACGGTCTCCACGAACGGGTACAGGTTGACCACGACGAGCTCGAACGGCGCGATGTCGAGGTCCGCGAGCTGGCGCTCGTGGTCTTCCAGACGCAGGTCGGCGAGAAGGCCCGCATGCACGCCCGGGTGGAGCGTCTTGACCCGCCCGTCGAGCGACTCGGGGAAGCCCGTCACCGCCGCGACATCCGTCACCGCAAAACCGGCGTCGCGGATCGTCGCCGCGGTCGAACCCGTCGAAACGATCTCGACACCGGCGTCGGCTAGGGCTGCAGCAAGAACCAGCAGGTCGGACTTGTCGCTGACGGATACGAGGGCGCGACGAACGGGGACGACATCGCGGTCGCGGTAGAGGGACTTGTCGTGGCTCGGTCCGGCCATGGGGATGCTCCTTTGCGGGGACGTTGGTCCGTGGTTGGCGAAAATCAGGTGGGGAAGTCAGGCGGAGGATGCGGCGGCGAGATCCAGCTCACCGGCTCCGATGCGGCGGACGACATCGATCAACAGGCGGCGCTCGACGGGTTTGATGCGCTCGTGCAGGGCAGCCTCATCGTCGCTCGGGTGCACGGGGACACGCTCCTGGGCGAGAATCGGTCCGGTGTCGACCCCGTCGTCGACGACGATGACACTCGCTCCGGTCTGTGCCGCACCGGCGGCGAGCGCGTCGCGCACGCCGTGTGCTCCCGGAAACTCGGGCAGGTATGCCGGGTGCGTATTGACGATGCGCGGGGCGTACGCCGCGACGACGGCCGGCGGCAGCAGGCGCATCAGGCCGCTCAGCACGATCAGGTCGGGGTTCCACACATCGAGTTGACGCAGGAGCTCGTCGCCCCACGCCTCGCGCGAATCGAAGCTCGACCACGGAACCAGGAAGGTGGGAATGCCGAACTCGTCGGCGTGCGCGAATCCCTCGGCCTCACGATCGGCGCCGACGACGATGATCCGAGCAGGGAACCCGGCACCGTTCGCGGCTTCGAGCAGTGCGCGAAGGTTCGATCCCGTGCCCGAGATGAGGACCGCGACCGTGAGCACCGGGCAAGTCTACCGGGGCCGGGGCAACACGCCCGGGGCGATCACCCCTGAGTGAGAGGAGCGATGGGGGCGGTCGCCTGGTCGTCCTCGATGACGAAAGGACGATCACGCGTCTCGCGCGTCGGCGCGATGGGCTGATCCCCGTGCTCCGCGGACGGGGAATCGTCCTCCGGACGCGCGTGCGAGAGAGGCGACAGCAACAGGATGGCTGCTCCCACGAGCACCTCGACGCCGATCGCGAGGGCGAGGGGGCCCACCTGCGGGCCGACGTCGGCGAGGCGTCCGGGACCGATCGCCCCCGAAGCCGCGACCGCCATCCCGGCCGCTGCCAGGGCTGCGGCGACCGCCATGGCGAGGGTTGTCACGACGCGCGGTGCCATCGCGTCGCTCGGCCCCTCGGTCACGGCGTG
>NZ_HG779761.1:0-11930 GCF_000582705.2 Microbacterium sp. C448 | reverse complement strand
GGCGGGAGCGGGCGAACCATCCGCCGAGTGCACCCGCCGCGACGGGGATCAGCGCGATGAGCAGCAGCCACGCGTTGGATGCGTCGGGCACGGCGCCCAGCACGGGGATCGATGGGACCACGGCCAGATCGGTGCCGACGGGCGAGACGGTGCTGCCCGTGCCGATCGCGAAACCGGGGCCGGCGATCCACGAGATCGTCCACACGATGAGGGTCGGGACGTAGGCGAGCTGCCCGAGGGTGACGACGATCGCGCCGAGGATGTCGACGTTGCCGGCTTGATAGAGCGCGACGATCTCGCCCCCCGACATCGCCACGGCACCCGCGAGCACCACGGCTCCGGCCCCGATAATCGCGGCCACGGTCACGGCCACGCCCAGCGCCGTCGCACTGATGACCGCGTCGCCTGCGCCGCGGCGCTCGAGCCCGTCACGACATGCGTCGATGACCCCGTCGTCCCCGTTCCGCCACGCCGAGACGATGCCCCCGATCAGCACGGAAACCGCATACAGGGCCGCGGGGATGACGATGGCCTGCCAGAGAACCGTCGAGACGACATCGGTCGTGGAGGTGAGGGCGATCACCGTCGAGAGCGCTCCGGAGACGAGAAGCGCGGAGACGAATCCGGTGAACCACGCGCCGGAACGTGCCGCGCGGGCACCCGAGCGAACGCCGAAGATGACGGTGAAGGCGGCGAAGCCGAGGGGGGCGAGCGAGAACGCGAATGATGCGGCATCCGCCGATATGCCCGCGGCGATCAGCGTGTCCGGCAGCGTCACCTGCAGCGGCACGAGGTTGCCCGCGTGCCAGACCGCGGCCGTCGAGGGCCAGAGTGCCGCCCAGTCAGCCGTAGCCCCCAGCCCGAAGACCCACAGGGCGGTGAGGGGTGCGGCGATCACCGCGAGTCCTCCCGCGACCTGGATGAGGGCGTCGAGCGCACTGAGCAGGGCGACGATGAGGCGATGCATGGCGCCCTCGACCCTACCCGCGGCCTCGATATCGTCCCGCTCGACCCACCGCCGGCCGGACAACACTCCCGGGGCAACATGGGTATTCCTCCCCATTGGGCCACCCGGAGCGGCCCGGTTAGCATCGACAGGACTCACGAGGAGGGTCTGTGTCGCTCGTACTGCCGCAAGATATCGCGCCCATTCCCGGTGATGCCGCGGGCATCCGCAGCAGGGCCGATCGGTTCACGCGCACAGCAGATGCCATTCTGGACGCCGTCGAGGCGCTCCGCACGAGCATCGCCCAGACGCGGAACCACACCAGCGAAGCGCTCGATGTGCTCGCCGAGAACGCGGATTCGGTGTCGGAACAGCTGTCGACGCTGGAATCGCGCTACCGGGTCGCCGGGAGCGCCCTCGGAGAGTTCGGGGATACCCTCGAGAACGCCCAGGCCGAGGCCCGTTCGCTCGTCGACCAGAGCGCCCAGGCCACCCCGAATCTCGCCTACTAAACCGGCAGATCGCGATCTACACCGACCAGAGAACGACGACCACCGACCCGACCGAGCTCGCCGAGGTCACCCGTCACCTGACCGGGCTGCACAGCCGCCGCAACAACGTGCAGGGCGACCTCGCGGATCTGCAAGCACGCTTCGATCGGGTGGTGCAGGGCGTGCGGGATGCCGGGACCCACGCCGCGGGACGACTCCAGGATGCGATCGGGGGCGACGGCCTGAACGATTCGCTCTGGGACGACTTCAGCGGGTGGGTGCACGAGAACGCCGAGATCCTGAAGGCCATCCACCAGGTGATGCAGTGGGTGACGACCGGGCTCGCGATCCTGAGTCTGTTCATTCCCGTACTGGCACCGTTCGCTCTGGCCGCCGCGATCTTGACGGCGGGGCTCAGCCTGATCCTGGCCGCGACGGGCGAGATCTCGTGGGTGGACTTCGCCCTCGATCTGTTGGCGGTCGCAACCCTCGGGGTTGCCGCGGCCGCGACGCGCACGATCTCGGGCGTCATGACGGCTCTCAAGGGCACCCGGGTCGCGCGCCTCGGGGCCCAGGGGGTTTCGTCTCCGCTCCGCGTCGTGACCGGAAGCTTCAACGGTGTCCTGAAGGGGACCAAGGGTGCGCAGCTGGGTGGTCTCCAGCTGCCGTCGCTCGGGTGGGCGAAGGAGATCTGGAAGGCCAAGGGCATCTCGAACGCGCACTTCCTGCGGGTCGCCGAGATGACCAAGGCCGGCGCGAGCGGTCCGCTCGATCAGATCCTGCTCGGCATCGGGCGTCAGGAGATGGCGAAGATCACGATCGCGAACGCCGTGCGCACCGGTGCGACGCAGGTGGACGCCACCCTCAACGAGCGGATCCCGCAGCTGCTCGACCTCGCACCCGACGCGCTCGCCGACTCGCCCGTCGGCAACGTGCTCTCGAACATCAGCGAGGGATACCAGGACATCCGCGAGTCCGCGACTTGGCGGGTGGGCTCGTGACGTCGCCGGTCTCGCGCACGGGGGCGACCTCCGCTCAGCGCACGCAATCGGACAGGGCCGCGCACATCGCCGCCCGCGTCGAGTGGTGGACCGCGATCCTCGTCGTCGCCCTCGGCATCCTGCCGATCGTGGTCATCGCCGTGATCGGCCTGGCGCAGGGCACGGTGCCCGACTCGGAAGACGGTGGCATCCTGGGGTCGGGGCCGGGATATCCGCTCTTCCAACCGCCCTTCTGGCTGCTCTGGGTGCCCGCGGTGATGATGTTCGGTTTGTCCATCGCGACGTTCCCGCTCCCCCTCCAGCGCTTCCTGTGGGGTGCCCGGCTCGAGATGTCGACCGTCGCGATGGTCGGCTTCGGTACGACGCTCGCAGCCTCGGTGGCCTATGGCGGGCAGCACATCGACCTGGCCTGGGCGTCGCTCGTGCACCTCGCCGCGATCGCGCTCTTCGGCATCCGTGCCCTGCTCGGCACGCTGGGCTGGCTCCCCGAGTCGTGGCGGATCGAACCGAAGAAGCGCACCCGCGGGAAAGCCGCCCGGCGATGACGTCGACAGCGACCGAGCCGGCACGTCCCCAGGTGATCCTCCCTCCGGGATGGGTCCTGCTGCCCGTCACGGCGGACAACGCGGCGACCGCCCGCGAGACCTTCGCCGCAGGCTGGGAACGGGGCCCGCGCGACAGCATCGGTCCCTTCATCCACCGCATGGAGTCCTGGCTGACGGAGATGCTCGACGACGCGCACCGCAGCGGCGGAACGAGCGTCGTGCTGCCCCTCGGGGTGCCGTGGCAGGTGCCGGTCTCGACCGGCATCGTCTTCAGCCGCGCCGCTCCCCCGGCGGGTGTCCTCGGCGCGGGCGACGCCCTTCCCCTGCCCGATTCGGGTGACCTGGTCGAGACGGATGCGGGACCCGCCCGCCATCGCGTCGTCGACCACGAGGTTCCGGCAGATGCCCACGACACCTCGATGGTGCGGCTGCACACGATCGAGCGAACGTGGGTGGCTCCCGAGGCCGACGCGTACGTGCTGGCGACCGCCACCATCGCGGGTCAGCCGATTGACGACTACGCACCGGTTGCCGACGCCCTCCTGCTGCTGATCGAGACGATCCTGGATGCGGTGACCTGGGCGTCGCCGTCCGGTACCGACAACCAGGGCGAAAGGCAGACCGATGCCGCTGCGCGTTGATTTCGACCGAGACCTCTGGCTCTACATCCCGACCGAATGGCCGTGGATGGGGCACACCACGCTCGAGAGCTGGCGGGATGCCGTGGTCACGGCAATCGCGGATGCCTACGCCTACGACGCAGCGACGCGCGACTGGCTCTCCGCGACGATCGAGGGCATGGTGCGCGGCGCCGGAGAGGGCGAGGAGCGATTCGCCTACCTGGCGCGGCCGCACGAGAGTATCGGCATGGTCAGCCTCTACGAGTGGGCGACGCTCGCCGAATCCAGCCTCGACGATCTCTTGGGGGTCACGGATGACGCATCCATCCGCCCCGCGGTTGTCACACCGATCGAGGGCGCGGGCCTCGGACCCGGGACGAAGGCGGTGCGTTTCACCGCCGAGGTGGCGCCCGAGGCGTCCCCAGCACCGGCGATCGTCGGCGTCGCGCACTGGGTCTGGCGCCTGCCCGATCGAGACGTAATCCTGATCGCCGGAGACAGCGACCTCGTCCGCTTCGATGAGCTCCAGCCCGCTTTCGACGACCTCGCCCGCAGCATCTCTGTGGTCGCCGACGAATCCGCCCTCGAAGAACGGAGCCCCCGATGACCGGCACACTCAAGCTCGACACCGAAGATGTCGCGAGCGCCGCACGCAGCATGGGCACCATCGTCACGAACCTCGAGCGCGCGGATGCCGATGCGTCCGCGCTCGCGGGGATGATTCCCGTGCCCGAGCTCGCCCGCGCCGCGGAGGATTTCGCGGGCAAATGGGACGACCGTCGCCGCACCTTGATCGAAGAGATCAACGCCCTCAAGGAGCAGGCCTCGGCCGTCGCCGAGGCCTTCGACGCCGCGGACTCGTCGCTCGTCGACGTGCTGACGCGGCCGCCCGAGCAGGCTCCCCCGACGCACCCGGGCAACATTCCGGTGTAATCCCGTCGACCAGGTCGATTCACGCCGTTCCGGCGGCCCGTCAGGCACATCCTCCGGAATGTTGTGCGCCCAGGCCTGGGAAAACAACGAAGAAGGGCGGATGCTGCAGCCTGAGCCGCGGCATCCGCCCTTCTTGCGTGTGAGTGCTAGAGCGCCTCGATGACCTCGCGCATGAGCGCGGCGGTCTCGCTCGGCGTCTTGCCGACCTTGACCCCGGCGGCCTCAAGCGCCTCCTTCTTGGCCTGCGCGGTTCCCGCCGAGCCCGAGACGATCGCGCCGGCGTGGCCCATCGTCTTGCCCTCGGGGGCCGTGAAGCCCGCGACGTAGCCGACGACCGGCTTGGTGACGTGGGCCTTGATGTAGTCGGCCGCGCGCTCTTCGGCGTCGCCGCCGATCTCGCCGATCATGACGATGGCCTTCGTCTCGGGGTCGGCCTCGAACGCGGCAAGCGCGTCGATGTGCGTCGTTCCGATGATGGGGTCGCCGCCGATGCCGATGGCGGTCGAGAAGCCCAGGTCGCGCAGCTCGAACATCATCTGGTACGTCAGGGTGCCCGACTTCGACACGAGGCCGATCGGGCCCTTGCCGGTGATGTTGGCGGGCGTGATGCCGACGAGCGCCTCGCCGGGCGTGATGATTCCGGGGCAGTTCGGGCCGATGATGCGGGTCGCGTTGCCCTTGCTCTGGGCGTAGGCCCAGGCCTCGGCGCTGTCGCCGACGGGCACGCCCTCGGTGATCACGACGAGCAGCGGGATCTCGGCATCGATGGCCTCGAGCATCGCGTCTTTCGTGAACGCGGCGGGGACGAAGGCGATCGAGACGTCCGCGCCGGTAGCGGCCATGGCCTCGCTGACCGAAGCGAAGACGGGCAGCTCGACGGCGTTGCCCGAGGCATCCGTGTGCGAAACCGTCGTGCCGGCCTTGCGGGCGTTGACGCCGCCGACGACCTGGGTGCCGGCCTTCAGCATGAGTGCCGTGTGCTTGGTGCCTTCGCCGCCGGTGATGCCCTGGACGATGACCTTGGAGTCCTTGTTGAGGAAGATCGACATTTCTCTACAGTCCTTTTATCCGGGTCAGACGTTGGCGAGCTCGGCGGCCTTGTCGGCGCCCTCGTCCATGGTCTCGGCGAGCGTGACGAGCGGGTGGGCGTATTCGCGCAGGATCGCGCGGCCCTCTTCGACGCGGTTTCCGTCGAGGCGGACGACGAGCGGCTTGGAGGCCGTCGCGCCAAGCGTGTCGAGGGCGCCGACGATTCCGTTGGCGACCGCGTCGCAGGCTGTGATGCCACCGAACACGTTGACGAAGACGCTCTTTACCTGCGGGTCGCCGAGGATGACGTCGAGGCCGGCGGCCATGACGGCGGCGGATGCTCCACCACCGATGTCGAGGAAGTTCGCGGGGGTCACGCCAGCGTGGGCTTCACCCGCGTAGGCGACGACGTCGAGCGTCGACATGACGAGGCCCGCGCCATTGCCGATGATGCCGACCTGACCGTCGAGCTTGACGTAGTTGAGGTCGTTCTCCTTGGCCTTCGCCTCGAGCGGATCGGCGGCGTCCTTGTCTTCGAGAGCCTCGTGGTCGGGGTGGCGGAACGCGGCGTTCTCGTCGATCGAGACCTTGCCGTCGAGAGCGATGATGTCGCCCTCTGCCGTCAGCACGAGCGGGTTGACCTCGACGAGCGTCGCGTCCTCGCCCTTGTAGACGTCGTAGAGCTTGACGAAAACGTCAGCGACCTTCGGGGCGAGCTCGGCATCGAAGCCGGCTGCCTCCGCGATCTCGAGCGCCTTGGCGGGGTCGATGCCGGTCAGCGGGTTGACCTCGATGCGGGCCAGAGCCTCGGGCTTCTCGACGGCGAGCTGCTCGATCTCCATGCCGCCCTCGACGCTCGCGAGGCTGAGGTAGGAACGGTTGGCGCGGTCAAGCAGCACCGAGAAGTAGTACTCGGTGGCGATGCGGGCGCCCGCCGCGACCATGACGCGCTTGACGACGTGGCCCTTGATGTCGAGGCCGAGGATCTGCTGAGCAGCCTCATATGCCTCTTCGGGGGTCTTGGCTACCTTCACGCCGCCGGCCTTGCCGCGGCCTCCGACTTTCACCTGGGCCTTCACGACGACGACACCACCGATCTTCTCGGCGGCCGCCTTCGCCTCTTCGGCGGTGTCGGCGATGATGCCCGCGAGAACCGGCACCTCGTACTTCTCGAATAGGTCTCTTGCCTGGTACTCGTAAAGATCCACGTTGCAGTCCTTCGCTGTCGCGCCGGGGAATTTCTTCGAAAAGAGTCTTGATGTCGAGAGATCGACCAGTCCCCGAGCCTACTACGGGGTGGTGTGAACGGCAGACGCCGGGCACCCACGCGGGGCCTCGTTCGCCGGCGCGTCCGACGGCCCATCGAGGGGCGTGAGGTCGTCGACCGCGGGGCCCTCGATTCGTGTTCCATCGGGCGCAAAACGCGAGGCGTGGAGCGGACAATCCCAGGTCCGGTCGGCATCATTCCACGACACGACTCCGCCCAGGTGCGGGCAGACGGCGCTCACCGCGCGCGTCTGTCCGTCGACACTCGACACGGCCACCGGATGCCCTGCGCGCTGGGCGATGACACCCTCCCCCTCGCCGGGGCGCGGCACGGGCACGCCCGCACTCTCCGCCCGCAGCCAGCCCTTCGCGGCTTCGGCGCCGACGAGGGCGTTCTCTCGCACACCTCGGGCCAGGTCGGCCGGAACGGTCAGACGCGTGCCGAGTGCGATCATCCAGGACGGCCGTTCGCGGAACGGCACGCGCATGATCTCGGACGTGAGCCGGATGGCGGCGGCCGGTCCGTTCGTCAGGCCCCACTTGGCGTATCCCGTCGCGAAACGCACGCGCCCGAGGGTACGGGGCATGACACCGACGAACGGCACGAGGTTGTGCGACTCGTAGTCCTGCGCCGACCAGCGTGCGACTTCGCGCGCTCCGGGGAAGTTCTTCTGTGCCCAGGCGACGAGCTCGTCGATCTCTGCCGCATCCGAGTGCGAGCGACCGACCGGATGACCGTTTCCTCCGACGATCAGACGGGCTGCGCCCGCGGGCCCGTCATCCGCGGTGACCGAGCGCACCGAGCGAGCGGGTCCGTCGATGGAGAGGAACATGCCGTCGGGGATATCGCCCTCATAGTCGAACGCGACGCAGTGCGATCGCAAGCCGCGAGTTTTGGCGAACGTCAGACCGCGGTCCATGATCGCCGTGCCGGTCGCGAGCACGATGCGATCCGCACGGAGGGCTCCCGCATCCGTCCGCACGAGGGGTTCGGGAACGGCGTGCACGGAGCGCACGCGCGTGCCCGTGTGCAGGGTGCCGCCCGCGGCGACGAAGGCCCGAGCCAGGGCGTCCGCGAGAGCGACCGGGTCGATCGCGAGTTGAACGTCGAGCGCGGCTGCCGCCATCGCGGGGAACGGTGTTGCGAGCTCCGCCTCGTCGGCACGTCGCATGTCGAGACCCGCCTCGCGTCCGGCTTCGATTTCTGCCTCGACGGCTTCCACACCTGACCGCGACGGCGTGTACGAGAACGCGGTGCGGGTGGTCATGGGCACTCCCGCGCTCTCCGCGAACTCGGTAAGCCACTCGGCTCCCGCCCGGTTCGCGTCGACATACGCGCGCACCAGCGACGCGGGGTGATGCCTGCGCAGCGTCGAGAGCGTGCTGCCCTGCAGCAGCGACACCTTGCCCGTGTTCGACCCGGTCGCAAGTTCGGCGATCTCGCCCGCCTCGACGATCGCGACGTCCTGCCCGAGGGCCGCGAGCATGAGTCCGGTCGACAGCCCCGTGATGCCGGCCCCGACGATCACGACCTCGTGCCGCGCGGGAGCGAACGGGACGGAGAGGGACGGCGTGGTGCGGTCGAGCTTCCAGAGCGGGGGCATGAAACCAGCACACCCCGCGGTCCCCGATGAAGCAACGGGGTTGACAGGGAGGCGGGGTTCGCGGAGCGCGCGGGGCCCGCGGGTCTAGGCTGCTGTCGACATGAGCGAGACACCGTCACCGTCCGCCGCGCGCACCGTCGTCGTCGCCGCGGCCCTGGAACTCTTCGCCCAGCAGGGGTTCGAAGCGACGTCGGTCGAGCAGATCGCGCGGGCCGCGGGCGTGTCACGCAGCACCTTCTTCCGGCAGTTCGGGGGAAAAGAGGATGTGGTTTTCGCAGATCACGAGATCCTGCTCGCAGACCTCCGCACCTGGCTCGAACGCGGTCATGAAAATCCGTGGGTCGCGGTCTGCGAGGCGACCGAGCGCGTCTTCCGGCACTTCGCGAGCGACCCGAAGGTCGCGCGTCGCCGCTATGAGATCGTGCGGCAGGTTCCGGCGCTTCGCGATCGCGAGATCGTGACCGTCTTCCGCTACGAGCGCCTGTTCGACGAATACCTGCGGTCGGCTCTGCCCGGCATCGACCCGCTCGACGCGGTCGGGTTCGCGGCTCTCGTGACGGCTCTCCACAATCACGTGCTGCGGCGCCTGCTGCGCGGAACCAAGCGCGTGCCGCTGTCGGAGTTGCAGGCCGCGCTCGATGGCGCCCTCCGCCGCTACGGGGTCCACCCCGACCCGGCGCCGGCGGCGGCGGACGACGTCGTGATCGCCGTGTTCCCGCGCGCGACGCCGGCGGCCGAGGTGGCGCGCCGCATCCGCTCGTCCCTCGACTGATTCCGCGCGAGAGTGCCCGTTGCTGGGCGCGAGGGTGCCCGCTCCTATCCCCGAAGGTGCCCGTTCCGAGGCACGACTGCGAAAAGGGCAACCTCGAGGCTCATAAGAGGCACCCTCGCGCGGCAAAACGGGCTCCCTCAGGCGGATGGAACAGGCCGAGATGTGGAACTGCGTCCCAAAAGTGGTGGAACCGGATGTCGCGAGAGTACCTTTGAGCGCATGAGCAGCACCGCACCCACCACGGCATCGGGCGACACCTCCGGCGACGACACCTTCCCCGGCGAGCGCGTCCCGCACTACGACGTCTCGCAGCGCCTCGACACCGACTACTACGCGGTGTTCGCCGATATCCCCGCCGAGGACCGCGCCGTCTGGGATCGGGCGAAGACGCTCGTCGACGAGGTCGCGCCGACGATGCGCGAGGCCTGGGACCGCGCCGAGTACCCCCTCGAGGTCGCGCGGCGCATCGGCGAGCTCGATCTGCTCGGCGACGGCATCGACCACCCGGACATCACGCACCTCTCGCCCCTCGCCGCCGGCCTGGTCAACATGGAGGTCTCGCGCGGCGACGGATCGCTCGGCACGATGCTCGCCGTTCAGGGTGGCCTCGCACTCCGCACGCTCGCGCTGTTCGGCAGTCCCGAACAGCAGGAGCGCTGGCTGCGCCCCCTCGCAACCTCTGAGGTGCTCGGCGCCTTCGCGCTGACCGAGCCCGACCACGGGTCCGACTCGGTGTCGCTCGAGACGACGGCCCGCCGCGACGCGGACTCCGACGAGTGGGTGCTTCGCGGCGCCAAGAAGTGGATCGGCAACGGCGCCTCGGGCGGCATCACGTTCGTCTGGGCACGCGTGGACGACCCGGATGCTGCGGAGCACGGCGCCGTCCGCTGCTTCCTCGTCGAGCAGGACCGCGCCGGGTACAGCGGCACCCCCATACTCGGGAAGGTGTCGCTGCGCGGCATCCATCAGGCGCACATCACGCTCGACGACGTGCGCCTGCCAATTGACGCGGTGCTGCCGGGTGCGAAGAGCTTCAAGGATGCTTCGACCGTGCTCTACGCCACCCGCTCGGGTGTCGCGTGGTCGGCGCTCGGGCACGCAACCGCTTGCTACGAGGCCGCCCTGTCGTATTCCCTTCAGCGCATGCAGTTCGGCAAGCCGCTCGCGAAGTTTCAGATGGTGCAGGAACGCCTGACGCAGATGCTCGACGAACTGACCGCCATGCAGCTCTACTGCCGCTATCTCGCCGATCTGGAGGCATCCGGCGCCCTCCGTCCGACGCAGGCGTCGCTCGCGAAGTTCCACAACACGCGGGCCGCGCGGCGTATCGCCTCGACCGCGCGAGATCTGCTCGGGGGCAACGGGATCCTGCTCGAGAACGTCGTTATGCAGCACCTGGCCGATATCGAGGCGATCCACACCTACGAGGGCACGGAGTCGATCCAGGCCTTGCTGATCGGCCGCGACATCACGGGCATGAGCGCCTTCGTCTGAGCGGCGACCACGGGACGACCGGAAGCTCCGGAACCTTTACCGTCCCCCTCGGACGCAAGGGCGGGCAATTCCCCGACACCCGGGGTACCGTCGTGCCATGGGACTCTTCGGCAACAGCTCGTCCGCGCCGCAACGGCCGGAAACACCGAGCCCCCTCGATGACATAGCGACACCCGTGAGCCTGTGGTCTGACGGCTTCGGACGTCTCGCCATCCGCGCCGTTCAGATCATCGTCGTGCTGCTGGTCGTGATCGGCATTATCTGGGGGATCCAGCAACTGACGCTCGTGACGATTCCCGTCGTGCTCGCGCTGATCCTGGCTTCGGCCTTCAACCCGATCATGCGCGCCATGCGAAAGCGTGGGGTGCCCTCGATCATCGCGACTCTGATCACCCTGCTGACGATCGTCGTCGTTCTCGGCGGCATCGGCTGGCTCATCGTCTGGGCAGTCCGCGACCAGTGGGACACGCTCTACAGCCAGGCGCAGGACGGCCTCCAGGATGTTCTCGCGTGGGTGGGCACCCTGCCGTTCGAATTCGATCAGGCCCAGATCGACGAATGGATCGCGACCGCGACCGACTTCGTCACGAGCGCGCAGTTCGGATCGGGTGCTCTCGCCGGTGTGAGCGCCGTCGCGAGCTTCATCACGGGCTTCGTCCTGCTCGTCGTCGTGCTCTTCTTCTTCCTGAAGGACGGCCCGCAGCTCTGGGAGTTCCTGCTGCGTCCCTTCCGTGGCGCGCACTACGCGCGAGCACGCCGCGTCGGCGACAAGGCGGTCAGCACCCTGGGCTCGTACGTCCGCGGCACCGCGGCCGTCGCATTCGTCGATGCTGTCGGTATCGGCATCGGTCTGTGGATCCTGCAGGTGCCCCTCGCGCTCCCCCTCGCCGTCCTGGTGTTCCTGCTCGCATTCATCCCGATCGTCGGTGCCACACTGGCCGGGATCCTCGCCGCCCTGGTGGCGCTCGTCTCGAACGGGCCCGTCAACGCCCTGATCGTCGTCGCGATCGTCGTCGCCGTCAACCAGCTCGAGGGTAACTTCCTGCAGCCCGTGCTGATGGGACGTTCACTCAAGCTCCATGCCTTCGTCGTGCTGATCGCACTGACGATCGGAACCGTGGTCGGCGGCATCCTCGGGGCGGTCCTCGCGGTGCCGATCACCGCCGTCGTCTGGGGTGCGATCCAGGTGTGGGACGGCCCCGACAAGCCCGCCCGGTGGGCACGTCAAA
>NZ_HG779760.1:0-3167 GCF_000582705.2 Microbacterium sp. C448 | reverse complement strand
CCCGCGCGGACGTAGGAGGGAACCCATGTCACACGACATCCCCGCGCCGATGCTCGCGAAGGCGGTGCCCGCGATCCCCGATCGCGCGGGCCTGAGCTTCGAACCGAAATGGGACGGCTTCCGCGTCATCGCGTCATGGGACGGCGAGTCGGTCGAACTCGGCTCGCGCGGCGCCAAGCCTCTGACGCGGTACTTTCCCGAACTCGTCGAGGCGCTCGCGCGGCTGTTGCCCGAACCGTGCGTGCTCGATGGCGAGATCGTCGTCGCCGTGGGACCCGATGGCTCTCAGCGCCTCGATTGGGAAGCCCTGTCGCAGCGCATCCATCCCGCCGACTCGCGCGTGCAGAGGCTTGCCGCCGAGACTCCGGCGATGTTAATCGCATTCGATCTGCTGGACGTCGGGGGTGATTCGCTCCTCGACACGCCCTTCGCCGAGCGTCGCGCGCGGCTCGAGACGTTGCTGGGCGGGGTGCCGCATCCGATCCACCTGACGCGGACGACGACGGATGCCTCGCTCGCGCGCCGCTGGCTCGACGAGTTCGAGGGCGCGGGTCTGGACGGCGTGGTCGCCAAGCCGCTCGATCAGCCGTACGCGCCGGGAAAACGCACGATGCTGAAGATCAAGCACGCGCGGACCGCGGATGTCGTGGCCCTCGGGTACCGCATCCACAAGAGCGGGCAGGGTGTCGGGTCGCTGCTGGTCGGGCTCTACGATTCGTCCGGTGCGCTGCGCGGCGTCGGCGGGGTCGCCGCGTGGAGCGACAAACGGCGGCTCGAGCTGGTCGATGAACTCGCCCCGCTGGTGGAGCGCGACGATGCCGGGGATGCGGTCACCGGAGAGACCGACCGGTCACGCTTCTCGGCATCGAAGGATGTCTCGTTCGTGCGCCTGCGACCCGAGCGCGTGCTCGAGGTGCGGTACGACCAGCTCGAGGGCATGCGTTTTCGGCACACCGTGCAGTTCGAGCGCTGGCGTCCCGACCGGGATCCGGCATCCTGTCGCTTCGATCAGCTCGAGCAGGTCTCGGCCTACGACCTCGGGCGCGTGCTCGACTGACGCTCCGTGCGTTGAGCGAGGAGCGGCAGCGACGAGATGAAACGCGGCGCTCAGGCGTCGGGCTTGCGGGCGCGGCTCGGCTGCACCCGCGGTGGCTCGCCCGGCATCTTCGGAAACTCGGGCGGGAACGGCAGTTCGCCGAGTCCCGCATCCTGGTCCCGCTGCCACCACTCCAGCAGCACGTCGATGCGGCCGCGACGATCGAGCAGACCCGCCCACGGGTCCCCGGTAACGGAGAGCCGCTCGGGAATCGAGCGGACGGTGAAGGATGCCGGGTCCACCTCATCCAGTTCGTCCCAGGTCACGGGCGTTGAGACGGTCGCGGTCGCGAGCGCGCGCGGGCTGTATGCGCCGGCCATCGTGCGATCGCGGTTGGCCTGATTGAAATCGACGAAGATGCGCTCGCCGCGCTCTTCCTTCCACCAGTTGGTCGTGACGAGGTCGGGCATCCGGCGCTCCAGCTCGCGCGCGGCGGCGATCACGGCGTGGCGCACGTCGAGGAACTCGTGGGTGGGTTCGATCGGGCAGAAGACGTGCAGGCCGCGGTTGCCGCTCGTCTTGATCCACGGTTCCAGCCCGGCCTCGCGCAACACCTCGCGCAGGCCGTGGGCCGCGACGACCGCATCGGCGAAGTCGGTTCCGGGCTGCGGGTCGAGGTCGATGCGCAGTTCGACGGGGTTGTCGGTGTCGCCCGCGAGCGACGCCCACGGGTGAAACACGACAGTGTTCATCTGCACGGCCCAGAGCACGGCGGCCGTCTCGGTGAGGACGAGCTGCGGATGCCTGCGGCCACTGTTGTACGTCACGGTGACGGACTCGACGTAGGCGGGCGCCCCCTTCGGCGGGTTCTTCGAGAAGAAGCTCTCGCCCGCGACAGAGTCGGGGTAACGCTCGAGCGAAACCGGCCGATCGCCGTTCGCCGTGAGGAACGGCACGGACACCGCGATCATGTACTCGGCGAGCTCGTGCTTCGTGATGCCGACCTCGGGCCACAGCATGCGATTCGGGCTCGAGAGCCCGACCTCGCGGTCGCCCTCCGGTCCGGGAACGGTGAGGGTGATGCGCTCGCTGGCCATGGTTTGACCCTAGGGCGGTGCCGCGGCATCCGTCACCCCCTTGCGTCGGATCGACGGATGCCGCACCCTCACACCCCATAGACGCGGGACCGGAAGGTGCGGGTCCGAGAGGGCGGCTACGCGGACGGCGCCTCGGGAGCATCGGCGGACTGCGCAGACGGGGCATCGGGCTTCGGGGGCGCCGGCAACGCGATCACCGGCGCGAGGGCGTCACGATCCAGGATGATCCAGGGCCCCGCCGCGTCCACGATCACGCCCGCGACGGACGGATGGTCACGCAGCGACGCACCGAGTTGTTCGGGCAGGAACGGCATGGGACGATCGCCCCGGCCGCGCGCGATCACCTCGAGCGGGTGCGAATAGACCTCGATCAGGCGGCGGCCATCGGACGTCCTCGACTCGGCGATGCCGAAGCGCGGCGCCTCGCCCTCGACCGCGGGGCCCGTCTCGTTCACGGCGACGAACAACGGCGCCTCGGTAAGCGCAGTCGCAACCGTCGCCGCGGTCTCGGCGGTGCGGGGCGCCGCGAGCGCGGTCTTGATCCGCAAATCGGGGTCGGCCTGATTGACCGCGGCCTCGATGACGGCGCGGGGCATCACGGCGCGCGCGGGGCCCGACGATCCGTCGACGATCAGACCCGCGTACGTGCCGGCGACAACGTGCTTGAGGATCGTGAGCGCCGGCTGACCGACCGCCGAGGTCCCCGAATCGCCGTCGGCCGACAGCGCAGCCTGCAACGCCGTCCCCGTGCTGTAGACGAGCACGTAGGCGTCGTCGCCGCGGCGGGCGACAGCGAGCGGAAGTTCGCGGCCCTCGGCGAGCATCGCTCGGGCATCACCCTTGATCCGCAGGAACAAGTGGTTCTGGAGCAGCTGACGCATCACGTCGAGCAATTGCTCGGGCTTGGCGGGCGAATCGAGCTTGCCGAGCGCCTGGGCGAGCAGCACGTTGTCGCGCAGACCCGGCACCGTCTCGGTCTGCGGCGGGGCCTCAGCGGGCCCGGCTGGACTACCCGCTCGTAGGTTCGGGACGGA
>NZ_HG779759.1:0-2699 GCF_000582705.2 Microbacterium sp. C448 | reverse complement strand
GGGAGACCCTGCCGCAGCAGGGAGTGCGGAAGCATCCGGCAGTGTCGTCGGCCGGCCGACTGCTCCCCCGCCACCGCGATAGGTCGACACCGAGATACCGACCTGAGGCACGGACTCGGACGCCACGTCCTCGGCGGGCGCTGCGTCCTCGGCGGATGACGCAGCCGGGGACTCTTCGCCGGGTTCGACGGCCGCCGACGAGGCGTTCGTGGTGTCGGCCGCGGCATCGCCGCGCTTCGGACGTCTCGAGAACACAGCCATCGAACCAGACTAACCCGGGCATCACTTCCCGCCGCGGGCGATCGCGACCCACCGAGTCGAGGCAGCCGAGGCACAGCGGGTCGCTTCGACAGGCTCAGCGACCGCGGGCTGTATCCGCTAGATCTTCTCGATCGGCGCGATCTTGATCAGGATCTTCTTCGCACCGACCGTGTCGAAGCGGATGTGCGCCACGCGCCGCGCCCCCTCGCCCGTGACGGCGTCAACGCGGCCTTCGCCGAAGTCGTCGTGCCGGATGCGGTCGCCACCGGCGAGTTCGAGGTCGCCGTTGTCACGCACCCGTGCGGGCACGCGGTTCGGGAACCGGTCGAGCGCGGTAGACGTGGGCACCAGATCCGAGCCGTACCGGTTGCCGGCTGTCGCCCCACCCGAGCGACCACCACCCGTGAAGCCACCACCGCCATACCCGCCACCGAGCGCCCGGCCCGAGCCACGTCCGCGCGAATTCACGTCACCGGGCGACTGCCGCCAGTCGATCAGGTCGGCCGGGATCTCTTGCAGGAACCGGCTCGGCATCGCGACCGTGACCTCGCCGAACTGCGCGCGTGTCATCGCGAGCGACAGATACAGGCGCTTGCGCGCACGCGTGACGCCGACGTAGAAGAGGCGTCGCTCCTCGGCCGGGCCGCCGGGCTCGTTCGCGGACATCCGGTGCGGGAGCAGGTCTTCTTCAACACCCGTGACGAACACGGCGTCGTACTCCAGCCCCTTGGCCGTGTGCATGGTCATGAGCGAGACGGAACCCGAGGCATCCTCGAGGTCATCCGCATCAGACACCAGCGCGACCTCGGCGAGGAAGTCGATGATCGTGCCGTCGGGGTTGTTGCGCGCGAACTCTTTGGCGACCGAGACGAACTCGTCGAGGTTCTCCAGCCGGGCCTCGTCCTGCGGGTCACGGCTGGCGCGCAGCGCATCCATGAAACCCGACTTGTTCAGCAGCAGCGCCAGGCCGTCCGCGACCGCCGAGACCGGCGCGAGTTCGCCGCTCGCGGGCAGCATGAGAGCGGATGCCTCATCCAGCACCGCGTCGAGCTGCACGATCGCGGCCTGAATCTTGGGCCCGACGCCGAGCGCGGAGGCATTCGCGAGGGCGTCGCGGAACGAAATACCCTCGCTGCTCGCGTATCGCGCGATCGCCGACTCGGTGACGTCGCCGATGCCGCGCCGCGGCTTGTTCAGGATGCGCCGCACGGCCATGTCGTCGGCCGGGTTGGCCACGGCGACCAGGTACGCCAGGGCGTCCTTGATCTCGGCACGCTCGTAGAACTTCGTGCCGCCCATGATCTTGTAGGGCAGCGCCGAGCGGATGAAGATCTCTTCCAGAGCACGGCTCTGCGAGTTGGTGCGGTAGAACACTGCAACATCGCCATAGGCGACACCCCCGCGGTGCAGGACCTCGATCTCGTCGGCGACGAACTGGGCCTCGTCGTGCTGGGAGTAGCCGGTGAAACCGACGATCTTCTCGCCCGCCCCGACATCCGTCCACAGCTTCTTGTCTTTGCGGTCGAAGTTGTGCGAAATGACGGCGTTCGCGGCGTTCAGGATCGTCTGCGTCGAGCGATAGTTCTGCTCGAGCAGCACGACCTTGGCGCCCGGGTAGTCGCGCTCGAACTCGCTGATGTTGCGGATGTCGGCGCCGCGGAACGCGTAGATCGACTGATCGGAGTCGCCGACGACCGTGAGGGACGCGGGCTCGAGGGAATCGGATGCCCGGGGCACGGGCGCTTCGAAGATCATCATGCCGCCGGAGCCCTCGAACGGCTCGGGCTCGTCGGATGACAGGGGGCGCGTGAGCTCGTGAATCAGGGCGTACTGGGCGTGGTTGGTGTCCTGATACTCGTCGACCAGGATGTGCCGGAAGCGGCGGCGGTAGGTGTCGGCGATCTTCGGGAACGCGCGGAACAGGTACACCGTCTGGGCGATCAGGTCGTCGAAGTCGAACGCGTTCGAACGCTGCAGCGAGCGCTGGTAGTCGGCGAAGATCTCGACGAAGATGCGCTCGGCCGGGTCGCTCATATTCGCTGTGCGAGCGTAGGACTCGGCATCCGCGAGTTCGTTCTTGAGCTTCGAGATGCGGCTCTTCACTCCCGCGGGCGTGAGCCCGAAGCTGTCGCCCTCGTGCTCTTTGATCAGGCGCTTGACGAGGGCCCTCGAGTCGCCGGAGTCGTAGATCGTGAACGACGACTTGAAGCCGAACGCCTCGGCCTCGCGCCGCAGGATCCGCACGCACGCCGAATGGAAGGTCGAGATCCACATGCCGCGGGTCGCTTCGCCGACGAGGGCGTGGACACGCTCGCGCATCTCGGCCGCGGCCTTGTTCGTGAACGTGATGGCGAGGATCTGGCTCGGCCAGGCCTCTTTTGTGCGCAGCAGGCCCGCGATGCGGTGCGCGAGCACGCGGGTCTTACCCGAGCCCGCAC
>NZ_HG779758.1:0-535 GCF_000582705.2 Microbacterium sp. C448 | reverse complement strand
CGTGGCGAACAGGGCGTTCAGGCCGCGGACGCCGGAGTACCCGAACGACGCGCCCTGCTTCTGGTATCCGTGGACCTCGATGATCGTGTCGTCCAGATCCACCATCACCCGCTCGTCGTTCGACGCCCGCAGCAGCGGCGCGGATTGCGCGACGTTCACCAGGGTCCGTGAGGCGACGGCGTCGAGCTGGCGGACGTGCCCGAACCGGAACTCCCGCAGGAACGAGCCCAGCGTCGACGGCGCATACGTCCGATCGAACAACCGGCCCATCCCGCCATGACGCAGCAGATTCATGTCGTCGATCGAGTCCGCCCCGGCGAGCATCCCCGCCACCAGCGCCATCACCTTGCCGCCCGCGTTCGCACCCTTATCCGACGGGACCGTCAACCGGACCTGCGCGAGCTGATCGAGCCCCGCAGAACGGGCAAGACGGAGCATCGGGACCAGCCCTGCGGCCGACACAAGATTCGGATCATCGAACTTCGCTGACACCGCAGCGGGAGCATGCTTGAATTGCACCTACGAGATGCCTCTC
>NZ_HG779757.1:0-5629 GCF_000582705.2 Microbacterium sp. C448 | reverse complement strand
GCCCAGTCGTACATCACGACGGCGGCCGCGGCGCTCGCGTTGAGCGAACGGGTCGAGCCGTACTGCGTGATCTCGACGACGGAGGATGCTGCGGCGAGCGCCTCGGGCGAGAGCCCGGGACCCTCCTGCCCGAAGATCAGGATGCACCGCTCGGGCAGGTCCGCACGGTCGAGCGCGACGGATCCCTCGACGTTGTCGATCGCGACGATCGGCAACGCGCGCTCCGCTGCCCAAGCCACAAAGGTCGCGACGTCCTCGTGGTGGATGACGTGCTGGTAGCGGTCGGTGACCATCGCCCCGCGGCGGTTCCAGCGCCGGCGGCCGATGATGTGCACGGCCTCGGCGAGGAACGCGTTGGCGGTGCGCACGATCGATCCGATGTTCATGTCGTGCTGCCAGTTCTCGATCGCGACATGGAACGGATGCCGGCGCTCGTCCAGGTCCGCGATGATCGCGTCCATCGACCAGTAGCGGTACTGATCGACGACGTTTCGCCGATCCCCGTCGGCGAGCAAGACCGGGTCGAACCGCGGGTCGTCGGGCCAGGCATCCGGTCCGCCCGGCCAGGGGCCGACGCCGACAGTGGTGTCCGCCTCGCGCTCCGGCTCCGCCTCGGGTTCGATCTCGGGCGCGGGTTCGTCGGTCACGGGGCCAGCGTATCCGGGCCGGTGTCTCGACCCCGGTCGTTGAGCGAGCGAAGCGAGACGAAACGCTTCCACGCACGAGACCGTCGTTTCGACTCGCGTTCGGCTCGCTCACCGACCGAAGCTCTTTTCGGCGTGCCGAAATATAGCTAAGGTTTCGGTGTGCCGAAAAATTCGCCAGCGCAACAGGGCGCAACGCACGAGGCGAGCAGTGCCGTCAGCACCCCGAAGGTCGCGTGGCTGATCGGTCCCGCTCTCGTCGCCGGGGTGGCCTACCTCGATCCGGGCAACGTCGCGAGCAACATGACGGCGGGCGCCCAGTACGGGTACCTGCTCGTCTGGGTCGTCGTGATCGGCAACGTCATGGCCTGGCTGATCCAGTACCTCTCGGCCAAGCTCGGCATCGTCACGGGCGAGAGCCTGCCCGAGGTGCTCGGTCGACGCCTACGCAACCGCTGGGCACGGCGCGCCTACTGGCTGCAGGCCGAACTCGTGGCGATGGCCACCGATGTGGCCGAGGTGATCGGCGGCGCCGTCGCCCTCAACCTGCTCTTCGGAATCCCCCTGCTGTGGGGCGGCGTGATCACCGGTGTCGTCTCGATCGGCCTGCTGCTCGTGCAGTCCAAGCGCGGTGCTCGTCCGTTCGAGAACGCGGTCATCGCGCTCATGGTCATCATCGCCGTCGGCTTCACCGCGGGCGTCTTCGTCGGGCCTCCCGACCCCGCCGGGATCGTCGGCGGTCTGGTGCCGCGCTTCGAGGATGCGGGTTCGGTGCTGCTCGCCGCGTCCATCCTCGGCGCGACGATCATGCCGCACGCGATCTACGCGCACTCGGCTCTCTCGCGCGACCGCTTCGCCCCGCCTCGCGCGGCCGGCGACACCGCAACCGCAGCCCCGACCCGTCACGCGGGCGATGAGCTCGCGGCTCTCCGCGGAGTCGGCACGGCTCGCCTGCTTCGGGCGACGCGGTGGGATGTCTCGATCGCCATGATCATCGCGGGCACCGTGAACCTCTGCATCCTGCTGCTCGCGGCGGCGAATCTCGCGGGCGTGCCCGGCACCGACAGCCTCGAGGGGGCCTATGCGGCGCTACGCGACGGACTCGGACCCCTCGTCGCGACCCTGTTCGCCGTGGGCCTGCTCGCCTCGGGCCTCGCCTCGACATCCGTCGGTGCGTACGCGGGCGCCGAGATCATGAGCGGGCTGCTGCGCGTGCGCGTGCCCCTGCTCGTCCGCCGCCTCGTCACCCTCATCCCGGCGCTGCTGATCCTCGGCGCCGGGTTCGATCCGACCTTCGCGCTCGTACTCAGCCAGGTCGTGCTGTCGTTCGGCATCCCGTTCGCCCTCATCCCCCTCGTGGTGCTGACCGCCCAGCAGCGCACCCTCGGCGAGCACCGCAACCGGCCGATCACGACGATCGGGGGCATTATCGCGAGCGTGTTCCTGGTCACCCTCAACGCGGTGCTGCTGTTCCTCGTGTTCACCGGCGCCTGACATCGCCGTCATCCGCGGACGGTACCCTGAGGCAATGGCACCCCCGAGCGCCGTGGTCGACGACTACCTCAAGGCGATCTACCACCACACCGAGTGGCAGGATCGCCAGATCACCCCGTCGCAGCTCGCGAGCGAACTGGGCCTCGCCCCCTCGAGCGTGACCGAGATGGTGCAGAAGCTCGCCGCGCAGGGGCTCGTCACCCACCGCCCGTACGGTCCGGTGACGCTGACCGAAGCCGGCCGCAAACGGGCGAGCGGGATCATCCGCAGGCACCGCCTGATCGAGACCTGGCTCGTGCGCGAGTTCGGGTACGGCTGGGACGAGGTTCACGACGAGGCCGAGGTCCTCGAGCACACCATCAGCGACCGGCTGCTCGAGGGGATCGACGAGCGACTCGGTCGCCCTCGCTTCGATCCGCACGGCGACGCGATTCCGGATGCCGAGGGTCGGGTCGAGCGCGTCAGGTTCGTGTTGCTCGCCCACGCCGCCCCGGGGCACGAGGGCCGCGTCCTGCGTGTCAGCGATCGCGACGCCCCGCTGCTGCGCCACCTCGAAGAGCGAGGTGTCGAAGTCGGAGCGACCGTGCGCGTGGTGTCGCGCGAGATCCTCGACGGCGACAGCGGGTCGATCGCGCTCCCGGAGGGCGCAGCCTCGGCCGTATGGCTATCGGCCTGACCGACGGCGCCAGCGCCTCCGCTCGGAAGACCCCCGATCGGATGGCCACTGCACCGCCGTGGCTTCTTCGCAGAAGGCCCACAGCCTCTCGCCGCGCGCGGGATCGGCCGTCAGGGCAGCCGGGCGCGCTGTTCGCGGCATGCCCCTGAGCCCGCCCTTCGGACCCCAGAACGTGCCACCCTCGGCATCCGGATCGATGAGGGCACGCACCGGCGCCCACGCCCCGCGCTCTTTGGACTGCGTCACCGCGGCCTGCAGGTTGTCGACGAAGCGTGCGCCACGCGTCGGCTCATTGACGCCCCGGATGCCGGGTGTGCGTCCGCTCACCGAATAACCGGGATGAGCGACCAGACTCCGCACCGCGAGGCCGTGGGCTCGGAGTCGGCGGTCGGCTTCGAATCCCAGTGCCTGGGCGATCACCTTCGACTGCACGTAGGCCCGCCACGGTGAGTAGTCCTGCTCCAGTTGCGGATCGACCGGGTCGTACGACCACATCGCGGTCGAGATACTGCCGAGCCAGACCATGCGCGCGGGCAGCTCGGCGCGCGCGAGCACGGGCAACAGCGCCCCGGCGAGCGCAAAGTGGCCGAGGACGTTGGTCGCCAGCACGAGCTCGTTGCCATCACCCGTCACCTCGCGCGTGCGGGGCGGGTGCACGATGCCGGCGTTCAGCAGCACCCCATCGAGGCGAGCTCGGCCGCCGACGGATGCCGCGGCAGCACGCACGGATCCCAGGTTGCTGGTGTCGAGCAGCAGCGTCTCGACCGAGGCATCCGGCACCCGTCTGCCGATCGCCGCGCGGGCGGCGGCGAGGCGGTTGGGGTTTCGTCCCGACATGATGACGTGAGCTCCCGCGCGGGCGAGTTGCTCGCTCGCGAAATAGCCGAGCCCGGCATTCGACCCGGTCACGAGGAACGCTCGCCCCGTCTGTGCGGGGAGGGATGTCGGGTTCCACTGATCGCGTCGGGCGCTCATGTGTCGACAGTACGGCCAGACGCCGACGACGCGCCGCATGCCGGTCCTGCGGACGGGCGCGAGCCGACTCATCGGCCTAGGCTGGCGGCATGGCCGCAGAACGCATCCTCACGCGCACGAGGGCCGACATCGAGTGTTGGCTCACCGACATGGACGGCGTGCTCGTGCACGACAACCGCCCGGTTCCGGGCGCGGCCGAACTGCTCGAACAGTGGCGCAACCAGGGCACGCCCTTTCTCGTGCTGACGAACAACCCGATCTTCACGCCACGAGACCTGAGCGCGCGCCTGCGCGCGTCCGGCCTGGACGTGCCCGAGGACCGCATCTGGACCTCGGCGCTCGCGACGGCGGACTTCCTCGCGTCGCAGCTGCCGGGCGGCACGGCGTTCGTCATCGGCGAGGCCGGCCTCACAACCGCACTGCACGAGGCCGGCTACATCATCACCGAGTCGCAGCCCGACTATGTCGTCGTCGGCGAGACCCGTCAGTACTCCTTCGAGGCCATCACCCAGGCCATCCGCTTCATCAATGCGGGCGCGCGGTTCATCGTCACGAACCCGGATGCTACCGGCCCGACGCCTTCGGGTGTCGTCCCCGCGACCGGCTCGTTTGCGGCCCTCATCACGAAGGCCACGGGCAAAGAACCGTACGTCGTCGGCAAACCCAACCCGATGATGTTCCGCTCGGCCATGAACAGGATCGGCGCTCACTCCGAGAACACCGGCATGATCGGCGACCGGATGGACACCGACATCGTCGCCGGCATCGAGGCGGGCCTGCACACCGTGCTCGTGCTGACCGGCATCAGCGATACCGCCGAGATCGAGCGCTACCCGTTCCGACCCGACGAGGTGCTCGACTCGGTCGCCGATCTCGTCGCAGAAGAGCCGTCCGAGACCGAGCTGCCCGAGGTCATCTGAGCCGATCCCGGGACGTACGGGACGCGGTCGCATGACCGCCCGCGATGTCCGGGAGTGACGGTATCGTCGCCGCGGTATCTTCTGAGCATGGGCGTATTGGACGACGGCGAGCGGGTGCGGGCAGCGGATGCCGCCACCTGGCGCGCGTGGCTCGCCGAGAACCATGCGGACTCGAAAGGCACGTGGTTGGTGCGGGGCCGCAAGGGCTTCGCCCACCTCCACATCCCGTACGAAGACGCGATCCGGCAAGCCCTGTGCTTCGGGTGGATCGACGGCCCCGTCCGCGTGTTCGACGACGAGACATCCGGGCTCTGGTTCGCCCCGCGGCGCGCGAGCAGCGGGTGGGCGGGCACCAACAACGCCCGCGTCGAGATCCTGGAGGCGGCGGGCCAGCTCGAGGCAGCCGGCATCCGCGCCATCGAGATCGCCAAGACCAACGGGACGTGGACGATGCTCGACGGCCCCGAGGCACTCATCGAGCCGCCCGAGTTCGCCACAGCACTCGACGCCGTTCCCGAGGCTCGCGCGGCGTGGGACGGCTTTCCGCCATCCGTGCGGACCTACGGCCTCACCCAGATTGCGAGCGCCAAGCGCCCCGAAACGCGGACGGCACGCATCGCACGGATCGTGTCCGAGGCCGCCGCCGGACGCCGGCCGTAGATCAACCCGAGGGAGTACCCATGTCGCAACGTGATCTGATCTTCGCCGTGTCGACCCTCATCGTCGGCGGCACCCTCGTCGCATTTGTCGTGGCCTGGTGGCGCAGTCGTGACAAGCGGGGTCGTGACAAGAGAGGTCCCGGCGACCGCGACTGACGCTTGGGCCAAAGTGGGGCAGGTTCCGCGCCGCGGGGCAGGGTAGAACGTGCCCCACAGCACCCACGGCGCCCCACATCTCGAGGCAGGGCGGTGCTCGGCGGG
>NZ_HG779756.1:0-11130 GCF_000582705.2 Microbacterium sp. C448 | reverse complement strand
GGCCCTCGCCGAGGCGGCCCTGGCGTTGGGCACTCGCCGGGGCGACCGCGTCGATCTCGTTCTGCCGTCGGACGGGCAGGTCCGCGTCATCGAGCGGACGGATGCTTCGCGCCCGCGCCGGGGCGCACGCGGCGGACCCCGTCGAGGGGCGGATACCGCGGGGCACGAGGTCATCGTCGAAACGGCGCGCGGCCGGTCTTTCCGTGTGGACGCGGGTGGCTTCTGGCAGGTCCATCGTCTCGCGGCGCAGACGCTCGCCGATGCGGTCGCGAAAGCACTCGTGAGCACGGGCTTCGATCCGGACGCAGCGAACCTCGACCTCTACGGCGGGGTCGGCCTGTTCGCCGCTGTGATGGGCGAGGTCGGCGGGTCCTCGACCCGCGTCACGACGGTCGAGTCGGCTTCCCGTGCGACCCATCATGCGGCGCGAAACCTGCGCGATTGGGGCAATGCCGAGGCGATCACGGCGCGCGTCGATCGGTTCCTCTCGGCGGAGGTGGCCGAGGCATCCGGCGCAGGTGGATCGTTCTCCGACGCGTACCGGGAGGCGACCGTCCTTCTCGATCCGCCCCGCGCGGGCGCCGGGGCCGGTGTCGTGCAAGCCATCGCGGCGCTGGCACCCCGCACCGTCATCTATGTCGCCTGCGATCCGGTGGCGCTCGCGCGAGACACGGCGACGTTCCAGGCCGAGGGGTACGAGTTGCGTGACCTGCGAGCGTTGGATCTGTTCCCCAATTCGCACCATGTCGAGGCCATCGCCGTCTTCGACAGAGACGGGGCCCGCGCCGCCACGGATTCCGCCGCCTCCCGCCGCTAGGCTGTCCCCATGACGCGGGTTGCCCTGATCGACGATCACGAATCCGTACGCCTGGGACTCGAAGCAGCGCTGGCCCGCGCGGGCAAAGATCTGGTCTTCTCGGGCGCCACCGTCGCCCAGTACTTGGCGTGGCGCACCGGTTCACGCTCCGCTCCGGCCGACGTCGTCGTGTTGGACCTGACGCTCGGAGACGGAACCACGGCGACCGGCAACGTGAGCCGCCTGGTCTCGGATGGGTCGAGCGTGATCATCCACTCCGTGGCCGATCGCCCAGCTGCCGTTCGCGAGGCGCTCATGGCGGGCGCTGCCGGCGTCGTCAGCAAGAGTTCCCCGATCGGCGACGTCATCGCAGCAATCCGAACCGTCGCGGCGGGGGAGCACCTCGACAACGTCGAGTGGGCGAGTGCCGTCGACGGTGATCGTGCTTTCGCTGACGCCCAGCTCTCGGCTCGCGAGCGTGAGGTTCTGCGGCTCTACGCAGCGGGGTTGCCGCTCAAGGTGGTCGCCGATCGACTGGGTGTTGCGTACTCCACCGCGAAAGAGAACATCACCCGGGTGCGCGTCAAGTACGTCGAAGTGGGCAGGCCCGCACCGACGAAGGTCGACCTGCTGCGCCGGGCGATGGAGGACGGGATCGTCGAGCCGTCGGAGGATCCATCCGGTGTCGCCTGACATCGACACCGCGGACGCCGCGACAGAGACGACGGTCGCGTGGGATCGCGCGTGGGGCCAGATCCCTCAGGGCAGACTGGCCTCCGCCTGGCAGGGTACGTTCACACGTCGCCGCATCGAGCGGATCGCGGCGATCGCGGCGGCGGTCGGATGCTTCGTCCTCGGCATCCAGGCGTTCTTCATCGCTCTCGGCAACAACGCGGGGCTTCGCCCCGGCTGGACCATTCCGCTCCTGACCATCGTCTTCGGATCGCTCATCATCATGTGCGGTGCGTGCTTCTTCCGGGCAACCGCTCGTGTGGCCACCGGCGCTTTCGCCGTGATCTACGTCGTCATGCTGGCGATCTGGCCGCTCGCGACGGCGGGATCCGTGCCGACGGCTACGCCCGAACCGTGGCCGTGGTACCTGATCAACGTCGCAACGATCGCCGCGGTCATCGCCTTCCGTTTTCCGCTCCAACTCGCGTGGACCATCGCTACGCCGCTGATCTACGGTTTCGTGCGGATCTGGCAAGGCGGCTTCGAGCCCGAGTTTCTGCTTGCCGCGGTCTTCGAGGTGCCGTACTCGCTGATCCTCGGCGGCCTGCTCATGACGCTCGTGACGATCTTCCGGCGGATGGCGTCCGGCGTCGATCGGGAACGCGCCCGCACGGTCGCCGCTTACGCCCAGGCCGCAGAAGCACAGGCCGCACAAGAGGAGCGGGTCGCCGTCTCCGCACTCATGCACGACAGCGTGCTGGCCGCCTTGATCGCCGCCGAGAGAGCGGATGGCCCCCGTGCTCGATCGCTCGCGATGTCGATGGCACGCGAAGCGCTGGAGGGTCTCGCGGACACGGGCACCCCGAGCGGCGGGATCGATCCCCAGCCGACGACGATGAAGGCACTCGCTCGCGGCATTCAGGCCTCCCTCGCAGACTTGGGGCTCCGGCTGCAGGTCCGCGTCGAGGCCGCGGAAGGCGAGCCGAAGGTGCCGCCGGCAGTCGCCGCCGCCATGATCCGGGCCGCGACGCAGGCGGCGGCCAACGCGATCCAGCACGCCGACGGGGTCGGGCTCGAGGCGATCGTGCGTCGTCCCACCGATCCCGAGGCCGAGTCGGACGCAGACGCGACGCGTGTCGATGCGGATCAGGTCGAAGGTGCGGCGCGCAGTGTCGTGGAGAGCGACGAACGTCTGGCGGCCGTCGAAGTTGTGGTGTCGGATAAGGGCCCGGGTTTCGATGTCGATGCGGTCCCTGACGACCGTCTCGGAATCAGCGCCTCGATCCTCGCCCGCATTGCCGCGATCGACGGAGAGGCCGTGATCGATTCCGGCCCCCACGGCACGACCGTGACGCTGCGCTGGAGAGAGGTGCGACGATGACCGTCCGTACCGTGCTCGCCGCGCTCGCGCTGGCCTTCGCGATGTACCAGGCTGCGCGAGGCGTGCTCTGGACGACCGACCCCCCTGAGCGGCCCGGATTCCTCGTTGCAGGCCTGATCCTCTACCTCGCGGCGACGGTCGTGACGATCTTCGCGGTCCCGCGTCCCGTGGCCGGGGCAGACTCTCCCCGCGAGCCGATGCCGCTCTGGGCAGCTGTCGTCGCGCTCGTCACGGTCGCGATCGTTCCCTCGATGACGGGTTTCGCGGTTGCCGACGCTGAGGGCGTCGCACGAACGGCGACCTACGGCACGTGGTACGTCGGGGGCGGCGGCGCCCTGATGGTCGTGCTGATGGTGCGACGCAGAACCTGGATCGCTTGGGCCGGCACCGTCCTGCTCTCGATCGGCTCGATGATCTGGATGGGGCCCGTTCAGGCGCTCAGCCAGGGTCTCGTCGGCTCGATCGTCTGGGTCGGGGTGGCGCACCTCCTGGTCTTCCTGATCGATCGTGCCGAGCGTGACGCCGACCAGCTGGCCGAGCTGCAGGCCGTCACCTCCGCGTGGGAAGCCGCGCAGGAGGGACGCGAGCGCGAACGTCGGGTTCAACTCCAGCGGGCCCTGGCGGTCGGCGGACCGGTTCTCGCACGCGTCATCGCCATGCACGGGCTGCTGAGCGAATCCGAGCGTCGCGAAGCGGGTATGGCCGAGGCGCGGCTCCGCGACGAGCTGCGCGGACCCCGTCTGCTCGATGACGGTGTGCGCGCCGAGATCGATGCGGCGCGACGTCGGGGCGCGCAGGTGAGCGTCTTCGACGAGGGCGGACTCGAGGGTGTGCCCGACCATGATCTGAGCCAGATCCGTGCGGAACTCGCCGAGGCGTTGCGTGATTCGCAATCGAACAGGATCATCATCCGTACGTCCCCCGATGACAACGTCGCGGTCACGGTTGTGGGACGCCTCGTGGTGGAGCAGACCGATGAAGATTCGGTCGACCTGTGGCGTGAGATCCGGCACCCGGGACGCTGACACCACGGACTCCGCAGCAACCTGTCCATGAGAGGAGAGGGGCGGCGAAGTCGCCCGCCCCTCTCCGTTGCGGAACGATTACCCGAAAATCGTCCGCGGGAGCCGTTGTCCCGAGAATCGGGGGTCACGGCCATACGCATGAGCGTGTCACGCACGACAAGTATGCGGCGGTGCCGAAATCCGTGTCTGTAGGTACTTTGGGGGACAGTTTTCCCGGTTTTCCAGGGTTTTCGATGAGCGGGGTGCGATCCGCTCGCTCAGCTCGAGCGGCCCCAGGGCAGTCCGCGCTCGAGGGGTCGACGGAGCCCTCGAGCGCTCCGGGCCCAAGCCGACGATCCCGCGTCGTCCTCCGCGACGACCGCGTCCGCCTCTCGGACGTACGCCTCGGTGACGACGGCGAGCAAAGCGGCGAGCTCCTGCTCGTCGGGGGAGCCGCGGAGGACCTCGACCGAGACGTCTTCGGGTGAGCTCACAGCGGGATGTTCCCGTGCTTCTTGGGAGGTAGCGTGGCGCGCTTCGTCCGGAGCGACCGCAGCGCCTTGGCGACCATCACTCGGGTCGAGGCGGGTTCGATAATGCTGTCGAGCTCGCCTCGTTCGGCCGCGAGGAACGGTGAGGCGACGTTGTAGGTGTACTCGTTCGCGAGTCGCGTGCGGACGGCTGCGACATCCTCGCCCGCCTCTTCAGCGCGCTTGATCTCACCGCGATACAGGATGTTGACCGCGCCCTGCCCGCCCATCACGGCGATCTCGGCGCTCGGCCAGGCGAAGTTCATGTCGGCCCCGAGCTGCTTCGAGCCCATCACGATGTACGCGCCGCCGTAGGCCTTTCGGAGGATCACGGTGACGAGCGGAACGGTGGCCTCGGCGTAGGCGTAGAGCAGCTTCGCGCCGCGACGGATGACTCCGGTCCACTCCTGGTCTGTACCGGGCAGGTATCCGGGCACGTCCACCAAAGTCAGGATCGGGATCGAGAACGCGTCGCAGAACCGGACGAAACGGCTGGCCTTCTCGCCGGCGTCGATGTTGAGCGTGCCCGCCATCTGCGACGGCTGGTTCGCGATGATGCCCACGGAGCGACCCTCGACCCGACCGAACCCGATGACGATGTTCGGAGCGAAGAGCGGCTGTACCTCGAGGAAGTCGCCGGCGCCCGAACCCGAGGGTGCATCCACGAGCTTCGAGATGACCTGGTGGATGTCGTACGGCTGGTTCGGGGAGTCCGGGATGACCGTGTTCAGGGTGCGATCGGCATCCGTCGTCTCCCATTCGAATCCGGACTCGTAGATCGGGACGTCCGTCATGTTGTTGTCCGGCAGAAACCCGAGGAGGGTCCGCGCATAGTCGATCGCGTCGTCCTCGTCTTCGGCGAGGTAGTGGGCCACGCCGCTGCGGGTGTTGTGGGTGTACGCGCCGCCGAGCTCGTCCATCCCGACGTCCTCGCCCGTGACGGTCTTGATCACGTCGGGGCCGGTGACGAACATCTGGCTGGTCTTGTCGACCATGATGACGAAATCTGTCAGTGCGGGGGAGTAGACGGCGCCGCCCGCGGCGGGACCCATGATGAGCGAGATCTGCGGGATGACGCCCGATGCCGCCGTGTTCAGGCGGAAGATCTCGCCGTACTTGCCGAGGGCGACGACGCCCTCCTGGATGCGTGCACCACCCGAGTCCAGGATGCCGATGATCGGCATCCCTCCGCGCAGGGCGAGCTGCATCACCTTGATGATCTTGTCGCCGGCGACCTCGCCGAGCGATCCGCCGAACGTGGGGAAGTCCTGGGCGTACACCGCGACGGTGCGACCGTGGATCGTGCCCGTCCCGGTCACGACCGAGTCCCCATAGGGGCGGGACTTATCCATCCCGAAGGCGGTCGTGCGGTGGCGCACATACTCATCGATCTCGACGAAGCTGCCCGTGTCGACGAGCAGTTCAATGCGCTCGCGGGCAGTCAGCTTGCCCTTCGCGTGCTGCTTCTCGCGCGCGACGAGTTCGGCGGAAACCACCGCTTCGTCGTATCGGGCGCGCAGATCCGCGATCTTGCCGGCGGTGGACAGGTCGGGCTCATGACTCACGCGATTCACTCTATCCGGGCCCCCCGCGCTCGCACGGTTGACGGTCTCGCACAATGACGCAGAGCATCCGTTGTGCAACCCCTTTCGCCCTCTTCTCACGCCCGCCTCTCGGAAACGTCGTTCGCGGCCCTGCGCGGCGCCGCGGGAGGACTTCGGCGCGAGATGAGGAATGTCGGACCCGCATCCTCCTCTCGCGGGGCTGAAGTCCTCATGCGAGGTGCAGGTTCTGTGCGACTGCCGCGAGGATCTGTCGCTCGACCAGGGGCCAGCGGTCCATGACCTCGATGTAGTCGAAGCGCAGCACGGTGTATCCCGCGAGGCGCAGGCGCCTGTCATGCGCGATGTCGGCCCGGCGCTGTGCGGCTTGGTGGTACGCGAATCCGTCGAGTTGAATGACGAGTCGCTGCCCGATGAGAAGGTCGACGTCGTGGCCCAGCAGAGGGACCTGTTGCACGGCGTGGACGCCGAGCCTCGCGAGCCGATGGACGACGAGCGTCTCGAGCCCGGAGTCCGAGGCGCCGCCGGCTTCGGATGCGAGTGCTCGAGCGGCGTGCGTCGTCCAGTCGACCGCCTGCAGGTGCGCGACGGTTACGAGGCGCTTGTTGATCGCCGACTCCCAGATCGCCAGCGCTTCAAGATGCGGCTGGCAGGTCGCCACGCGGGCGAGGACGTTCTCGATGGCATCCAGCGGCGATCGTGGGAGAGCCCGGACGGGCCCGAGATTGCGGTGTGCCACGAAGCGAGACATGTCCCGCCCGCCGTGCGGGTGAACGGCGAGATGCAGGCGGTCGGGCGGATGAGGAATCCAGAGTCCCAGCATCCGTGCCGCGGAGACGCACGTCACTCGTCCGCTCGCGCTCATGGCCGCTCGGAGGTCGTCGTCGATGCCCGGAAGATGCAGCCACTGTCGCGCCGTGACCATGATGAGCGCCGAGCGCAGCGCCTGTTCGAGGCGATAGCGGGTCCATCCCGCCTCGATCGCATCGGAGCGGTGCGCCCACCCGCCGCGCTTCCTGAGCCACAACTGAAGATCCATGCCCACATAGTTGCAATCGCTCTGCGATGTGAGCGTCTGTCGGGTGCGAAACGGGGGACACTGTGCGCTCCCCGGAGCGGGGGAGGGAGCGTGGACAACGGCGCGGGGAAGCTCGCGACAGCGTGGGAGGAGGAGTTCGGGGTGCGGGAAGGGGTTTGGGGTAGGGATGCTCCTCTTGCCGCGCCGAAGTCCTCTTGCGGTGCTGCGCCGCGTGGCACGCCTAACCTGGCGGCATGGGTTTGCACATCCTCGACTTTCCCGCCGCCGCGACCGTCGCCACGCGCGTCGAGGTCGTCTCCCGCACCGGATCTACGAACGCCGACTTGGTCAGGGATCACACGCTTGATCCCGGCGCCTGGCCGAACCTGTCGGTGCTGGTCACCGATGACCAGACGGATGGCCGCGGTCGTCGCGGGCGGACCTGGGAAGCGCCCGCGGGCAGCGCATTGGCGATCTCGGTCGTTCTCGACGTCTCAGGCCTCCGGCCGGTGGATCGCGGCTGGATACCGCTCATCGCGGGGGCGGCCCTGACTCGCGCCGTCGCGGGCCAGCTCTCTGCGCCGCTCGGCGACACGCACACGGTGCGGATGAAGTGGCCCAACGACGTGCTGGTCGATGGTCGCAAGGTCTGTGGCATCCTCGCCGAAGTCGCGCCCGGTGCGCAGGCTTCGATCGTGGTGGGCGCGGGCGTCAACACGGCCATGACCGCCGAACAGTTGCCGACTCCCACAGCGACATCACTCGCGGTGCTCGGCATGACCGTCACCCCATCGGTGCTCGACACGCTCCTTGCCGACTACCTCGCCGCGCTCGGCGAGCTCGTAGGCGCTCTCCTCATGGAAGATGGCGACGCGTCGCGCTCAGGCGTGCACGACGAGGTCGAGGCGCTCTGCGGGACGATCGGCAGCTCGGTGCGCGTCCATCTGCCGGACGGAACCGAACTCGTCGGCGAGGCGGTACGGATCGGGCCGCACGGCGAACTCGTCGTCCGCAACGGGGTGGACGAGACATCCGTCGTCGCCGGCGACGTCGTGCACGTCCGGTGAACCGCGACGTCGTTCACGTTCGCTGATCGTGCAGCCGCGTGGGATGCGTCATCCCGCGCCCACGACCGGCAGAATGAGCGCATGACCCAGCCGACGACGTACGGCAATCGCCTGCCGGCGCCGCCGCCCGGCACCGCCGCGCCCGAGCGGCTGGTCGCGCGGACGCGGGGAAGTGCCCGGCGCCTGGGCTGGTCGGCACTGGTCGTCGTGGCCGTCGCAGGCGCCGCGGGGTGGTTCTACGACAACCTTCCCGCGCCGTTCGAGAATTGGATGCTTCTCGCCGCCGCCGGAGCGGTCGTGCTTCTTCTCGTCGTGCTGCCCTGGATCGTCTGGGCTAGTCGTACTTACACGATCACGACGCGCCGCGTCATCGCCCGCCGCGGGGTGCTGTCTCGGCATGCGCGGGAGCTGTTGCACTCACGGGGCTACACGATCAGCCTCCGCCGCGGTCCCATCCAGCGGATGTGGCGGGCCGGAACGATCATCTTGAGCAACGGGGTCGACGAGCCGTTGCGCTTGGTCAACGTTCCCGACGTCGTCCTTTTGCAAGAGGTGCTCGCCGATCAGATCGAGGTCAGCCAGATCCTGGCGCACCGCGACGCGCAGGGCATGGCGAGTGATGAATCCATGGCCGCCCCGCCTCGTCCGCCGCTCCCTGCCTGAGCCGGCAGCATCGATGGACCGCCGAACAGGGCGGCCCGCGATTCGTGCGCTCCGGTGAAAGGATGGAGGCGCACGTCCAACCACCTGCGAGGGGAAGACCATGACATACCGCGTCGGAGTCGTCGGCGGGGGCCAGCTGGCCCGCATGATGATCGCGCCGGCCGTCGAGCTGGGCATCGACATCCGGGTGCTCGCTGAGGCGGAAGGCATGTCGGCGGCGCTCGCCGCGACCCAGGTCGGCGACTACCGCGACGCGGATACGGTTCTCGCGTTCGCCCGCGACGTTGACGTCGTCACGTTCGACCACGAACACGTTCCGCAGCCTGTCCTGCACGCGCTGCTCGAGGCTGGTGTCGCGGTGCATCCGGGACCTGCGGCGTTGGAATTCGCCCAGGACAAGATCCGCATGCGTACGCGTCTCGCCGAGCTCGGGGTGCCGCAGCCCGACTGGGCCGCAGTGTCGGACGCCGATGCCCTGCAGCAGTTCATCGACGAACACGGCGGTCGCGCCGTCGTGAAGACCCCGCGCGGTGGTTATGACGGCAAGGGCGTTCGCGTCGTCGAACACGGTACGGAGGCCGCGGATTGGTTTGCCGCGCTCGCCGAAGACGCACGGGGTGGCGATCTGCTGGTGGAAGAACTGGTGGACTTTCGACGCGAGCTCGCGCAGCAGATCGCTCGGAGCCCCCGCGGCGAGGTCGCCACGTATCCCGTCGTCGAAACGGTCCAGCGCAACGGGGTCTGTGCCGAGGTCGTTGCCCCCGCGCCAGGCGCCGGTGCGCGCCTGGCGGATGTCGCGGCCGATATGGCGAGGGACATCGCCAACGGGCTGGGCGTGACGGGCATGCTCGCGGTGGAGCTGTTCGAGACGACGGACGATCGCCTGCTCGTCAACGAACTCGCCATGCGCCCGCACAACAGCGGTCACTGGACTCAGGATGGCGCGCTCACGAGCCAGTTCGAACAGCACCTGCGTGCCGTCCTCGACCTGCCGCTCGGCCTGACGACCCCACACGCTCCCTGGACGGTCATGGTCAACATCCTCGGCGGTCCCGCTGAGGGGGGACTCGCGGAACGCGTCCCCGCGGCGATGTCGGCGCATCCGGGCGCGAAGATTCACCTCTACGGCAAGGAGCCTCGACCGGGGCGCAAGGTCGGACACATCAACGCCGCGGGCGAGGAGCTGGACGAGGTCGCCTACGAAGCCCGCGCCGCCGCGGCCCACTTCGACTGAGCGCCCCGCGCCCCCGCACCCCGCCATACATTTCGATGTCCCACCTTTTCACCCCAAACGCCGTTTTGAGGTGAAAAGGTGGGACATCCCAGGCCGGTGCGCGGCGGAACGGCATTCTTGCAGGAGTGGGGCCTAGCCTGGTCGGGTGACCCGGCCGCTGCATTCCTCCGACGCGCCCATCGTCGGCGTCGTCATGGGCTCCGACTCCGACTGGCGCGTCATGAGCGACGCCTCCCAGATCCTGACGGACCTGCTTGTCCCACACGAGGTCGAGGTCGTCTCCGCCCACCGAACGCCCGACAAGCTGATGTCGTACGGTCGCGAAGCGCGGGCCCGAGGCATCCGTGTCATCATCGCCGGCGCGGGCGGCGCCGCTCATCTGCCGGGCATGCTCGCCTCTGTCACCACTCTTCCGGTCATCGGCGTGCCCGTGCCGCTCGCGACCCTCGATGGGCTCGACTCCCTGCTCAGCATCGTGCAGATGCCCGGCGGGATCCCCGTCGCGACCGTGTCGATCGGCGGTGCGAAGAACGCGGGACTGCTCGCCGCACGTATTCTGGGCGCTTCTGACCCCGCCCTCGCGAGTTCGCTCGACGACTACGCCCGCCGCCTCGAGGCCGAGGTCGAGGAGAAGAACCGGCGGCTGAAGGACGCGCTGTGAGCATCGCAGCTCCCACCCGGCTGCCGCGCGTAGCGCCGTCCCTGCCGCCGATCGTCAACCAGCTGCCGCTTCGGTACCCCGACTCGGGGTCAGCCGACTACATGCGCAGGCGCGCGTGGTGGCTCGTCATCTTCAACGTGCTGGTCCCCGGGTCCGCCCAGGTGCTGGCCGGCAGCAAGCGGCTCGGCCGGTTTGCGCTCGGAGCCACGCTGTTCCTGTGGACCGTGCTCATCCTGACCGCGGTCGCGGCGATGTTGTGGCCCTTCCTGGTGTACTGGATCGCAACGAACGGGATCGCGTTGCTGCTGATCCAGGGCTTGCTTGTCGGCTATGCGGCCCTCTGGGTCGTGTTGGCGATCGACACCTTCCGCCTGGTGCGGCTGGTCAAGCTCCGCCCCATCGCACGGGTGGGCGTCTCGGCCGTCCTCGCGGGACTGCTCGTCCTGACGTCGGGCGGTGCGCTGTACGCCGCGGATCTCGTCGGCACGACGCGCGGCACGCTGGGCTCGATCTTCGGCCTCGGCGGTCCCGCCCCTGCGCCC
>NZ_HG779755.1:0-6633 GCF_000582705.2 Microbacterium sp. C448 | reverse complement strand
GGGTGGCGGCGACGGCGGCGCTAAGGGCGGGGCATCCGCGAAACGAAGCGCGAAGCATCCACGCCGCGACGGAAGCCGCCGCGCGTGCGCTCGGGCTTCTTGCCCACGTACAGCCACCCCAGCAGCTCTTCGTTCTTCTTCAGCCCGTGCGCCTTCGCGACGGCCTTCGCCCGTGTGTAGTGCCCGGTGCGCCACAGCACGCCATAGCCCGCCTCGTCGAGCAGCAGGCTGAGCATGTGCGCGACACCGGATGCCACGGCCTCCTGCTCCCAGCGCGGCACCTTGTCGCTCTTGCGATAGCTCGCGACGACCGCGATCAGGAGCGGTGCGCGGCGCGGCTTGCTGGATGCGCCCTTCTCGCCCTCGGCCTTGTTGATCGCGCGGCCGAGCGTCTCACGATCGTCCCCGCGCAGTTCGATCAAGCGCCAAGGGCGCAGGCCCGAGTGGTCCGCGACGCGCCCGGCGGCGGAGACAAGCTCGAGCAGTTCGTCGTGCGTCGGCGCCTCGTCCGTGACCTTCGACCACGAGCGACGCGCCCGGACGGCGTCGAGCGCGCTCACTTCTCGGGCTCGAACGACAGGGCGAGCGAGTTCATGCAGTACCGGTCGCCCGTCGGCGTCCCGTAGCCGTCGGGGAAGACGTGACCCAGGTGCGATCCGCATGCGGCGCAGCGCACCTCGGTGCGCATCATGCCGAGCGAGTCGTCTTCGATGAGCTCGACTGCGTCGGGACGGACGGATTCGTAGAAGCTCGGCCACCCGCATCCGGAATCGAACTTCGTGCCGCTCTCGAACAGCTCGGCGTTGCACGCGCCGCACGTGTACAGGCCGGCGCGGCCCTCGTCGAGCAGCTCGCCGCTGAACGGCGTCTCGGTCGCCGCCTGACGCAGCACCGCGAAACGGTCGGCGTCGAGTTCTGCACGCCACTGCTCGTCGGTCTTGGTGATGCTGTAGTCCATCGCACACTCCTGTCTTCCTCTCCATTCAACCCTGCGTGCGCACCGCCGGACGCATCACGCTTGAATGGGCGGGTGACGGTCAGGGACGAGGTAGCGGAGCGGTACGAGCGTTTTGCGCTCGTCGAGGCTCCGGGTCGATCCGCGCTGTACGCCGAATGGGCGAGCGGTGTGGCGACGGATGCCTCCGCGTGCGACGTGATCGGACGGCTCCCGGCCGATCGCCGCCAGCCGCCGTTGGTGTTCGCCCTCGCCCGCTTGCGGGGGGCGCCCGAAGGCGGCGGGTATGCGGCGTTCGCCGATTGGCTCGTGCAGCACGGCGACGAACTCGTCGCAGACGCATCCGTCCGCTCCCTGCAGACCAACGAACCGCAGCGCTGCGCTGTGCTGCTGCCCGCGCTCGCGGCGATAGAGGGGCCGATCGCGCTGATCGAACTCGGGGCGTCCGCGGGCCTGTGTCTGCTGCTCGACCGGTATTCGTATCGGTACGGCGGAGCGGGGAGCGTGGCCCTCGATCCTGCGGACGGCCCCTCAACGGTCGTGCTCTCGTGCGAATTGCGCGGCGACCGCGTCTCCGAACTGCGTGTGCCTGAGCTGCGCATGCCCGAGATCGTCTGGCGTGCCGGGCTGGACCTCCGCCCGCTCGATTCGTCCGCCCCAGATGACCGTCGCTTCGCCACGGCTCTCGTCTGGCCCGGCGAGACAGGCCGAGCGGCGCGGATTGATGCGGCGCTCGATCTTGCCGCAGCCGAGCGCTTGCGTATCGACGCGGGCGACGCCACCGATCCCGAGGCGCTCCGGCTGCTGGTGGATGCGTCGCCGTCGGAGGCGACGGTCGTGGTGTCGACCCCCGGCCTCCTTCCGCACGTACCCCGTGCCGGTCGCGAGCGGCTGTTCGATGCGCTCGCCGAGCTGCGGGGTGAGGGCGCCCACTGGGTATCGCTCGATCCGCCGGCCCTTCACCAGCGGTGGACGACACCGGTCGACGCGAGCGGATGGCCGGGGTTCGTCCTGAGCCACGACGAACGTGTTCTGGCGGCCGCCGATCCGCTTGGCGCGTGGCTGGAGTGGCGCGCGAGCTGAAGCGTCCGCCCGACCTACCCTGGGGTCATGGCCGAGTCTCGGAGTGATGCCCTCACTGTGGATGAGCGCGCGATCCTCGATTTCGAGGCGGAGTGGCGTCGGCACGTAGGTGCGAAAGAAGAGGCGATCCGTGCCGAACTCGACCTCGCGCCCGCACGCTACTACCAGCTGCTGGGCCGACTGATCGAGACCGAGGCGGCCCTCGCCTACGATCCGATGCTGGTCAAGCGTCTGCGCCGCGTCCGCGACCAGCGCGACGCCGAACGTGCCGCCCGCGAGGGCGCTCTGGGACTCTGAACTCCCGCCGGCCGCGGCGTTGAGGGTTCGCACACGCGACCGCCGGTAGCATTCTGAGGTGTCCACGCCCCCCACCGATCGATTCGACGACATCTCTGCGTCCCCCGGCCGTGTCGGTGCGCACCGAGCCGAGAATCCTCGCGTTCGTGGCTGGACGACCTTTCTCTGGGCGCTCGCCGCGACCATCGTCCTGGTTCTGCTGGGCATCTTCGCGAGCATGATCTGGCAGGGCAAGATCGTGCTCTTCCCGACCCCCGCGCCCTCGATCTCGATCGTCCCGACGGCCGAACCCGTCGTCGACACCTCGTACACGGTCCTCGTGCTCAACGGCACGCCCGAAGAGGGGCAGGCGACGCTGGTGAAGGACGAGCTGGTGGCGAACGGATGGCCCGAGGCCAACGTGCTCGCGGGCAACGCCGGCGACCGAGCCTTCCCGCTGACGACCGTCTACTACGCCGCACCCGAGGCGGAGGGTGCCGCTCGCGGCCTCGCCGGTGTGATCGGTGCACCCGAGGTCGTGCTCGACCCCGAGTATCCGCTCCCCGGCACTCCCGTCACGCAGCTGACCGTCGTGCTCGGACTCGACCGGGTCGAGCCCGTCGCGACCGAGACGCCCGCCGAATAGTCCGGGCGGGGTGCCCATCAAGGCACCCATTCGCCCGCATGTTTCGGCGGAGTTACGAGTTGACGGCCCCCGTGTCAACAGTTGCGCTCCCGGCTCTTTTGGCGCGATTCCGCTGGCTAGCATGACCCTGTCTCACCCGCGCAGCACAGGAGTTCACGCATGACCCAGGGCACCGTCAAATGGTTCAACGCCGAGAAGGGATTCGGCTTCATCACCGTGGTCGACGGGGGGCAGGACGTCTTCGTCCACTACTCGAACATCGACATGTCGGGATTCCGTGTCCTCGAAGAAGGTCAACTCGTCGAGTTCACCGTCGGAGCAGGGCAGAAAGGCCCACAGGCCGAATCGGTTCGCGTCGTCTCCTGACACGTCGGCTTCCGCATCACCCGTCGTGTCGACGGTGTCAGCCGTCGCGCGCGTCCTAGTCTGACGCGCATGAAGTCGCCAGCGCGGGCCCGCGCGCTCCCGCGTTCCGTGCGGCTCGCCGCAACCGTCGGCGTTCTCGTCTCGGCGCTGATGCTCGGCGCCTGCGCCGCTGAACCGGCGGAAGCGGGCTCACCGTCGGCAACCCCCAGTTCGACAGCGTCCGCCGAGCCCACGCCCACACCGACCCCCGAGGCGCCCCCGATGACCGTGCAGCCTCTGCGCGGAACGCAGGTTCCCGCCGAGACGATCACGGGGCCCGCCCTCGCGGCGAAGATCGACAATCACGTCGCGGCCCGCCCTCAGGTGGGGCTGGAGCACACCGACATCGTGTTCGAGGAGCTCGTCGAGGGTGGCCTGACCCGCTACGTCGCGCTCTGGTTCTCGGATGTGCCCGCCGAGATCGGTCCCGTGCGAAGCATCCGTCCGATGGATCCCGACATCGTGTCGCCGTTCGGCGGACTGATCGCCTACTCGGGTGGGCAGCAGCGTTTTGTGGACATGATGCTGAACACCCCCGTGCACAACGCTATCCACGGCGGAGCGGATGACCGTTTCATGTACCGCACCCGCTCCAAGGCCTCGCCCCACAACGTGCTCGTCAAGGCGCAGGAGTTGCGCGCCGCATACGCCGATGTGCCTCCGCCGGCACAGCAGTTCGCGTACTCGCAGCGCCCACAGACGGCGTCCGCCGCGGCCTACGGGAGTCCGGCGAACGGATTCGACCTGTTCTTCTCGGCCAAGGAAAGCCGGTCATGGCGGTGGGACGCGGGGTCCGAACGCTACCTGCGTTCGCAGAACGGCGCGCCCGACATGGATTCGGCGGGCGGGCAGCTCGCGGCGACCAACGTCGTCGCGCTTTCGGTGAGCATCGACTGGGCGTACGGCGACATCCCGAAGACCGTCATGGTGGGCAGCGGGCCGGCGTGGGTGTCGACGGGCGGGAAGGTCATCCAGGTCACCTGGACCAAGGCATCCGCCGACGCGCCCATCCAGCTCACGAACCAATACGGCACCCCCGTGTACCTCGCGCCCGGCAACACATGGGTCGAGCTCGTACCCAATGCGCGCGGCGGGAGCATCGCGGTCGTCTGACCTGAGTCATCCGGACTCTGCGCGGCTTGCACTCGGTGGGGGTGAGTGCCAGAATGGGCGTTAGCACTCGCCTTACCGGAGTGCTAAACCAATACCTACGTCCGGGAGGGACGACACACACATGGCAAAGATCATCGCTTTCGACGAAGAGGCCCGTCGCGGCCTCGAGCGCGGCCTGAACATCCTCGCCGACGCCGTCAAGGTGACGCTCGGCCCCCGCGGTCGCAACGTCGTGCTCGAGAAGAAGTGGGGCGCCCCCACCATCACGAACGATGGCGTCTCGATCGCCAAGGAGATCGAACTCGACGACCCGTACGAGAAGATCGGCGCGGAGCTCGTCAAGGAGGTCGCCAAGAAGACCGACGACGTCGCAGGTGACGGCACCACCACCGCTACCGTTCTCGCTCAGGCCCTCGTCAAGGAAGGCCTGCGCAACGTCGCAGCCGGCGCCGACCCCATCTCGCTCAAGCGCGGTATCGAGAAGGCCGTCGCGGCCATCTCGGCCGAGCTGCTGAAGAGCGCCAAAGAGGTCGAGACCAAGGAAGAGATCGCCGCTACCGCGTCGATCTCGGCCGCCGACACCACCATTGGTGACCTGATCGCCGAGGCGATCGACAAGGTCGGCAAGGAAGGCGTCGTCACCGTCGAGGAGTCGAACACGTTCGGCACCGAGCTCGAGCTCACCGAGGGTATGCGTTTCGACAAGGGTTTCATCAACCCCTACTTCGTCACCGACCCCGAGCGCCAGGAAGCCGTGTTCGAGGACCCCTACATCCTCATCGCGAACTCCAAGATCTCGAACATCAAGGACCTTCTGCCGGTCGTTGACAAGGTGATCCAGGAGGGCAAGGAGCTCGTCATCATCGCCGAGGACGTCGAGGGCGAGGCTCTCGCGACTCTCGTGCTCAACAAGATCCGCGGCATCTTCAAGTCGGCTGCCGTCAAGGCTCCCGGCTTCGGCGACCGTCGCAAGGCGCAGCTCCAGGACATCGCCATCCTCACCGGTGGTCAGGTCATCAGCGAAGAGGTCGGTCTCAAGCTCGAGAACACGACCACCGACCTGCTCGGCAAGGCGCGCAAGGTCATCATCACCAAGGATGAGACCACGATCGTCGAGGGTGCCGGCGACTCGGAGCTGATCGAGGGTCGCGTGACCCAGATCCGCCGCGAGATCGAGAACACCGACAGCGACTACGACCGTGAGAAGCTCCAGGAGCGTCTCGCCAAGCTCGCCGGTGGCGTCGCCGTCATCAAGGCCGGCGCGGCAACCGAGGTCGAGCTCAAGGAGCGCAAGCACCGCATCGAAGACGCCGTTCGCAACGCGAAGGCCGCCGTCGAAGAGGGCATCGTCGCCGGTGGTGGCGTGGCTCTGATCCAGGCCGGGAAGAACGTGTTCGACACGCTCAACCTGACGGGTGACGAGGCGACCGGTGCGAACATCGTTCGCGTCGCGATCGAGGCGCCGCTCAAGCAGATCGCCCTGAACGCTGGCCTCGAGCCCGGTGTCGTGGCGAACAAGGTCGCCGAGCTGCCCATCGGACACGGCCTCAACGCCGCGACCGGTGAGTACGTCGACATGTTCGCTCACGGGATCATCGACCCGGCCAAGGTGACGCGCTCTGCCCTGCAGAACGCGGCGTCGATCGCCGGTCTGTTCCTGACGACCGAGGTCGTCGTGGCCGACAAGCCCGAGCGCGTTGCCGCTCCGGCTGGCGACCCGACGGGTGGCATGGACTTCTAAGTCCCGCACGAATCACAAGAAGGGCCCCGGCATAACGCCGGGGCCCTTCTTCGTGTCTGCGCCGGGTTCTGTGCGTGCGGTCAGCGGAACAGGGCGGCGTTCGTGATCTCGGCATCCGCGTACTGTCGACCGGCCGACTCAAGCGCCAGGGTGATGGCGGCGAGGCTCTCTTCGACGTGTCGCTGCGTCGTGCGCCACCGTTCGATCGTTTCTTGGAAGGCCGCGGATGCCTGACCGGTCCACGCGGACTGGAGTTGAACGAGCTGGCCGAGCATCGACTGGGACTCGGACTGGATGCGGTCGATCGTGCCGCGAATCGCGGCGGACTGGGCGAGGACGGCGTCGGAGTCGACGGTGAAAACGGCCATGAGGGGCTCCTTGAGGTGCGGATCGGGGTCGCCGAGTGCTGGCGGA
>NZ_HG779754.1:0-7878 GCF_000582705.2 Microbacterium sp. C448 | reverse complement strand
CGGCGGGCCTGCCCATGCCCCGGCATCCGTTCCGTGGCTCCGCCCTGCCACGCGCCCCTGGGGAGGAGGCACGAAAGACCTGCTCCGCTGTCGCAGATCGATGCTCGTGCCGCGCCGCAAGGTCGATGTGCGACAACGGAGCGACGTGGATCGGGCGTCAGGGGAGGGGCGGGCGCGGCGGGAGCTCGGGCAGAGGCTGCGTGTCGAGGTACAGCGTCGATTCGGGCGCAATGGGGAACGAGACGCGGAAGGTGGCGCCACCGCCCGGGGTGTCTTCGACCTCGACGGTGCCGTTCAGTGCCGCGACGATCGACGCGACGATGGCGAGTCCGAGGCCGGAGCCGCCGGTCTCGCGCGTACGCGAAGAATCGGCGCGCCAAAAGCGCTGGAAGATGTTGTCGCGGATCTGCTCGGGAACGCCCTCGCCGTGGTCGACGATCGCGACCCATCCCATGCCGAGAGGGGCGGTCTCGCTCACCGCGGTGACGTCGGTGCCGACCACGATCTCGATCGGTGAATCGTCGGCGGTGAAGCGGCGCGCGTTGCCGAGCAGATTCGCGACGACCTGGCGGATCCGGTTCTCATCCCCGAGCACCACGGGTGGGCGGCTCACGGCGACCGGGATCGGCTTGGTCGGGAACGAGAGCTGAGCGGGACTCCCGGGGGCACCGGCCGAGGACCCGCCGCGAGGTGCCGGAATAGGTCGCGGGATGCGGCGAAGGAGCGAGCGTGCTCGTGCCCCGGAGCTCGCACCACCGCGTCGACGAGGGGCCGAGGCATCCTTCTCTGCGGGATCCGTGTCCACGGGGATCGTGCCCGTCGCACCATCGTCTTCGAGGGCGATGCGCGCCGCGAGAGAATCCGCGTCGATCACCGTGACCGTGCGCTGCGGTGCGGCGGCGCGCAGATCCATGCCGGCGTCACGCGCGATCGGGCGCAGGTCGATCGGCGCGATCTCGACCTCGCGGCGCTCGTCGAGGCGCGCCAGGGCGAGCAGGTCCTCGACCAGCACACCCATGCGGATCGCCTCTTTTTCGATGCGCTCCATTGCTTGCGCGGTGTCTTCGTCGCCCCGGATCGCACCGATCCGGTACAGCTCGGCATAACCTCGCACCGTCACGAGGGGCGTGCGCAGTTCGTGGCTCGCGTCGCCGATGAAGCGCCGCATCTGGCGGACTGTCGCCTCTCGCTGACTGAGCGAGGCATCGACACGATCGAGCATCGTGTTGAGCGCGCCGGTGAGCTTTCCGACCTCGGTGCGCGGGTCGCCGGGGGTGAGTCGCTGGCTGAAGTCTCCGGACGAGATGGATGTCGCGGCGCGCTCGACCTGTCCGAGCGGGCGGAATGTCTGGGTGACGAGGAGCCGCGTGGTGAGTGCACCCGCCGCGATCGTGATGAGACCGAGGATGGTGAAGACGCCGAAGAACGTCGCGACCGTGCGATCGATCGGGGCGAGGGGCAACGCGATGACCTGGGTGTAGTACTGGCCGCCGAGCTGCAGATCGAGGACGCCCGCGCTGGCGTGATAGAGATCGCCCTCGGCACTCATCAAGGTGACGGGCGACGGCCCCTTCGTGATCGTCTCCTCTAGTTTGAACGTGTCGGGCCACTCGGGCCCACGGCGCGGAGGAGTGTTCCCGACGAGCTTGCCTCCGGGCTCGTAGACGGCGACGAAGTAGTCGCCCGCGGCGGCCTGATCCGTTAGCGAGATGGTGACTTTGTTGTCGTCGGGGTCGACGGTGATGTCGAGGAGTCCTTCGGCCAGATTCGACTCAGCGCGCGCCACGAGCTGCTCGTCCTGCGCGACGACGAGGGCGTTGCGCACGAACGCCATGGTCGCGATGCCCGAGGCGAACAGGCCGATCGCGAGGATCGCCACAGTGACCCCGGTGACCTTGGCGCGGAGGCTGACGCCCCGCCACCACCGGGTGACCTTGTCGGGTTTGTGACGATCGCTCAGGGGAGCCCCCTACGCGGTCTTGCCGGCCTTCAGCATGTAGCCGAAGCCTCGCTTGGTCTGGATGAGCGCTTCGGAGGAGTGCGGGTCGATCTTGCGACGCAGGTACGAGATGTAACTCTCGACGATGCCCGCGTCGCCGTTGAAGTCGTACTCCCAGACGTGGTCGAGGATCTGAGCCTTCGACAGCACGCGGTTGGGGTTGAGCATCAGGTAGCGCAGCAGCTTGAACTCGGTGGGGCTGAGGTCGATCGAGACCTCGCCGACCTTGACGTCGTGCGTGTCCTGGTCCATCGACAGCTCGCCGGCGCGGATCACGGCCTCTTCGTCGGCCTGCATGGTGCGGCGGAGGATGGCCTGGATGCGCGCGACGATCTCGTCGAGGCTGAACGGCTTGGTGACGTAGTCGTCACCGCCGGCGTTCAGACCCTCGATCTTGTCTTCGGTCTCGTCCTTGGCGGTCAGGAACAGAATGGGGGCGGTGTAGCCGGCGCTTCGCAGGCGCTTGGTGACGCTGAACCCGTTCATATCGGGCAGCATGACGTCGAGCACGATCAGATCGGGCTCTTCTTCGAGAACGGCCGAGATCGTCTGAGCCCCGTTAGAGACGGCCCTGACCTGAAAGCCGGCGAAGCGCAGGCTCGTGATCAAGAGATCGCGGATGTTCGGCTCATCGTCTACGACGAGGATGCGCGGTGCAGTCATTACCCCATTATCCCCACTGGAGCGATGCATCCGCTGAATCCTGCCCTGATCGGCGCGTTCGGGGCTCGTGGTGGCCGGCGCCGACTGCGCCGCGGTCGGAGATTCGGCGAGGGTCGGAGGGATCGGATGCTTTGGCTCCGACGCCGACCGGATCTCCGACGTTCGCCGGGCTCGGCGCGCGTCGGGGCGTTCGACCGGACTTACGCGGCGATGGCCGTCCCATCGAGGATCGTGTACGCGTAACCCTGCTCCGCGAGGAAGCGCTGGCGGTTCTGGGCGAAGTCCTGGTCGACCGTGTCGCGCGCGATCAGCGTGTAGAAGCTCGCGGTGTGGCCGTTGGTCTTCGGCCGCAGCAGGCGACCGAGGCGTTGCGCTTCTTCCTGACGCGAGCCGAACGATCCCGAGACCTGGATGGCGACGGATGCGTCGGGCAGGTCGATCGAGAAGTTTGCAACCTTCGACACCACGAGCACCGCGATCGAGCCCTCTCGGAATGCCTGGAAGAGAACTTCCCGCTCGTCGACGGGCGTCGCTCCCGTGATCTTCTGGGCGTCGAGTGCTTCGGCGAGAATGTCGATCTGGTCGAGATACTGCCCGATGATCAGGATCCGTTCGCCTTCGTGTCGCTCGACCAGCTGGCGAACCACATCGATCTTGGCGTGCGCGGTCGCGGCCAGGCGGTACCGCTCGTCGTCGGCCGCCGCGGCATACTCGAGGCGGTCGGATGCCGGAAGGTCGATGCGCACCTCGTAGCAGGCGGCGGGGGAGATGAAGCCCTGAGCCTCGATCTCTTTCCAGGGCGCGTCGAACCGCTTGGGTCCGATCAGGCTGAACACGTCGCCCTCGCGTCCGTCTTCGCGGACGAGGGTCGCGGTGAGCCCCAGGCGGCGGCGCGCCTGCAGCTCGGCCGTCAGCTTGAACACGGGGGCCGGAAGCAGATGGACCTCGTCGTAGACGATCAGGCCCCAGTCGAGTGCGTCGAGGAGCGCGAGGTGGGCGTATTCGCCCTTCCGCTTGGCCGTGAGGATCTGGTAGGTCGCGATCGTGACCGGCTTGACCTCTTTGACCTGCCCGGAGTACTCGCCGATCTCTTCGGCGGTCAGGGTGGTGCGCTTGAGCAGCTCGTCCCGCCACTGCCGGGCAGAGACGGTGTTGGTGACGAGGATCAGTGTCGTCGTCTTGGTGTCGGCCATCGCGGCGGCACCGACGAGCGTCTTGCCGGCGCCACAGGGCAGGACGACGACGCCGGATCCGCCATCCGTGAAGCTGTCGACGGCCTGCCGCTGGTACGGCCGCAGATTCCACTCGCTCTCGTCGAGCGCGATCTCGTGCGGTGTACCCGGGGTGTAGCCGGCGAGGTCTTCGGCAGGCCAGCCGATCTTCAGAAGCTCTTGCTTGATGTGCCCGCGCGCCCACGCGTCGACCGTGAAGGTGCCGGGCACGGGCTGCCCCGTCAGCAGCGGCTGGATGCGCTTGTTGCGTGCAACCTCGGACAGCACGGCGCCGTCCGTGCTGCGCAGCACGAGGGTTCCTTCGTCGTCGCGCTCGATGACGAGTCGCCCGTAACGGCCGACGGTCTCGCGCATATCGATCGACACCGACGGCGGCACCGGAAACTTCGACCAGCGTTCGAGTGTCGCGAGCATGTCGTCCGCCTGGTGCCCGGCAGCGCGTGCGTTCCAGAGGCCGAGCCGGGTGATCCGGTACGTGTGGATGTGTTCGGGTGCTCGTTCGAGCTCGGCGAAGATCGCCAGCTCGTGACGCGCGGTCTCGGCGTCGGGGTGTGCCACTTCGAGCAGCACGGTCCGGTCGCTCTGCACGATCAAGGGGCCATCAGACATAAGGGCCAATTCTACCGGTGCGCGCGTGTGCCCGGGCGCGGTTCACACGCGTCGGATGCCCCGGACGCTCGAGACGGGCAGGGTTCGCTCGACATCCGTGCCCCGCTCGCGACCGCGCAGGCGACCGCCGCCCAAGCCGCTGGCTTCGAGAGTGAAGGTGCGCGTCGATCCGTCGGGTAGCTCGACGTCCACATCGACGACCGTACGCGCACGGACGGCGGACTCGATCTCGCGTTCGAGCCAGGCGGTGTCGGCGTTCGATGAGACGGATGCGCGCAGCGTTTCGATCAGCGCGGTGTAGGCCTCGGGGGGCACGGAGCCCGGGGCGAGTGCTCCGGCCGCGATGCGGTGGCGCCGCATGGGTTCTTCCGTGCCCTGACGGTCGACGGCGACGGCCGGATAGCGGGCGTCGATCAGTGCCCACAGCACCGTGTCGCGGGGCACGCGCGAGGTCAACGCCGACCCGTCCCCGGTTCGGATCAGACCGAGGGGGCGAAGCGACTGGTCGACGGCGATGGTCTCGAGGGCTTGTGGCTCGCTGCTCGTGACGAGCGTGCGGGGGGTTTCGGGCGGTGCGTCCGGGTCGTAGCCGACGCGGACGAGGCCGTGCTTGTCTGCGGTCGTCCGGACGAGGTATTCGAGCGGTTGCGGTACACCCGTCAAAGACAGCCCCGCGAGGAACTCCAGCATCGACTCGGCCGTCTCGCCCTCGGTGAGCGCGGCGGCGATCGTCTCGGGTGTGAAGCGGTACGACGACGCTTGCGCGTGCGACTCACGATGAGCGAGTTGACGCAGGCGCACGTCGAGCCCGGATGCGAGTGGGCCCGGAGAGATGGCGGTGAGGTCGTTCTGCAGATAGATGCGGTCGACCTCGTGGGGGAGGAGCGCCCCCAGCTCGGCCTCGGCGCGTTCGGTACCCGAGGGGAGCGCGCGCGACCACGGCGGGGCCGCGCCATCCGGGGCAATGAGGCCCCATACCTGGGCCTCGGCCTGCAGGGCTTCTGCGCGGGCAGGCCACGAGGCATCCGCGGGGAATGTCGCGTTCCACGTCGACGGATCGCTCCACGCACCACCCGCGCGGATGCCGCGGGGCAGTTCGTCGCGCCATGCGGCGGCGACGAGGGACCAGCGCCGCACCGTGGGTTCGCGCAGCCACAGCTCGGCCTGCGCGGTGGGTAGCAGCCAGCGTCCCTCGACATCCAGCAGGCCGGCGGTGCGGGCGAGGGAGATCAGGGCATCGAGGTCTTCCGGGCGCTGCAGCTCTTCGGAGAGCCGGCGACGATCGGCGGCCGCGATGGCGCCCGAGCCCAGGCGGGCGAACGGCGCGTGCAGCGACTGGATCAGGATGTCGCCGAGCGAGGCGACACTCGTGAACGCGCGCTCGGCGGTCGCGCCCTCGGTCGCGGCGTCGGCCGGCGGCAGGGCGTCCTGAGGTGCGGCCTCATCGAAGATGACCAGGTTGATCGCGGCCGACGTGGACGGGAGCGGGATGCCCGAGGCATCCGTCAGTCCCAGGCTCCGAACCGTGGCGGCGTGTTCTTCGGGAACGGGTGTTCCGTCTGCAGCGGCGCGGGCGACGGCAGAGAGCTCGGTCGCGGTCAAACCCTGCAACGCCCGCGCGACGAACGACGGGTCGGTCAGAGCGTCGGCGGCATCGAAGTAGTCGCGCCACGCGACCGTGGGTGACACCCCACGTGCCGCGAGCAGGGCGGCGAACTCCGAATCATCGAGGGTCGCGAGGCGCGCAGCGAGCTCCCTCGTTCCCTCTGTCATGTTCGGCTCAAGACGATGCCTGATTCGCGCGCTTGCGACGCGCCCAGGTGATGACGAGGAGCGTGATGATGAGCACGAACGCGAGCGGAAGGCCGATGTTGGGCAGCACCGCGACAAGGGGCCAGATTCCCGAGCTGAAGTCCTCGCGGCTCATGCCGGTGGCCGTTCCGATGATGATCGCGAAAAAGCACACGATCGACAGCAGAGCGATTCCCAGCGACATGAACGCGAGGATGCGCTCGGCGCGCCCAGGCTGCAGCTGGGACGAATCGGGAGACGTGCTCATTCGACTGAGCCTAGTGGGCACGGGTCATCCGATCGATCGCGCGTGGCGCGGACCATTGACCGCGCAGGGCGCGAAGCGGTGCCGTAGGCTGAGATGTCGGGGGTTTCCCGAATTCTTCAGCGCCCGCGGGTGCCAGACGCAACGAGGTAGTTCACGATGCCCACCGGCAAGGTCAGGTTCTTCGACGAAGAGAAGGGCTTCGGCTTCATCTCTACCGATGAAGGCGAGGACGTCTTCCTGCACGCCACCGCGCTCCCCGCGGGAACGCCCGCACCCAAGCCGGGCACGCGCCTGGAGTTCGGTGTGGCCGACGGCAAGCGCGGACTGCAGGCTCTGTCGGTGCGCGTGCTCGAGGCGCCGCCGAGCCTCTCCAAGGCGCAGCGCAAGCCGGCCGACGACATGGCGATCATCATCGAAGACCTCGTGAAGCTGCTCGATGGCATGGGCGGGGACCTGCGTCGCGGCCGCTACCCAAGCAGCTCCCACAGCAAGAAGATCGCCGCGGTTCTGCGTAAGGTCGCCGATGAACTCGACGCCTGAGTTCGAGTCGGCGGAGTCGGAAACTCAGCCATCCGAGCCCGATCCGCAGTTGATCGACGCCCGCGACCTTGCTCTCGCCGCGCTGCGCGAGATCACCGACGAGAAGACGATCGGTGAGCCCGCCGGCTATCGCGAAGAGCCCGACGGGGCACTCTCGCTGCGATTCGCGAATCGCATGGCCGGGTACCCCGGATGGTTCTGGACCGTCACGCTCGCGCGCGTCGAGGGTTCCGCCCCGACTGTGCTCGAGGCGGAACTGATGCCCGGTGACGGCGCGCTTCTCGCGCCCGAGTGGACGCCGTGGGCCGAGCGGCTCGCCGAGTACCACGCTCACCAGGCCGAGCTCGATCAAGAGGCGCTCGCCGCAGACACGTCGGACGAGGGCGACGATTCCGACGAGTCGGACGACGATGACTTGGACGAGGACGACATCGACGATCTCGACGCGGCCGATTTCGACGAGGACGGATCGCCGATCCTGCACTCGGGCGACGTCGACGGCGTCGACATCGACAACTTCTCTGACGACGCGGACTCGGACGACGATGAGTCCGACGACGACGACGACGACTCGGACGACGATGACTCGGACGACGATGACTCGGACGACGATGACTCAGACGACGACGACTCGGACGAGGACGACGACCTCGACTACCAGGACCCGCGCGTCTACCGCAGCTATTGACAGGACCCGCGCGTCGACCGCAGCTATTGAGACGTGCCTTCTGACCCGGGGAGCGTCCCGGTCACTGAGCCTGTCGAAGTGACCCGTC